>JAONJW010000014.1 GCA_028377305.1 Prolixibacteraceae bacterium
ATCATAAGGATGATTAAAGGGGTAGCGCAAGATATCTATGTACAGATAGGAGTGTCACTAGTAGGGGGAAAGATAGGGCAAATAAAAAAGCCTAAATCAAAAAATGATTTAGGCTTAAGAAGTGATCCAGGCGGGACTCGAACCCACAACCCTCAGCTTAGAAGGCTGATGCTCTATCCAGTTGAGCTACTAGACCATTTCTTAATTGCGATGCAAATCTATGTATTTTGATTGAAGTTCCAAAAAAATAAGCCACTAAAAATGGGGAATAAATAAGGATAGATGGCTATAATTTTAATCCTCAACAACATAAATAGAAAAAAAATTACGGGAAAACAAGAATGTTTTCCCGTAACAGTTCAATTTATTTCATCAAACCTTCTAAATGGGATACAACCTCTTCATCTGAAATACCAATAGGGATAACCATATCTGGTTTCTTCATAAAGATTTTATAATCCTTATGGAATCTTTTCTTTCCGCCACCGGTAATGTTAAGCATAATCAATGCATCTTTATCAAGTTGTGGAACATCCTTGATTAAAGTAGCCAAAGCAATAGCTGAAGCTGGCTCAATATCGATACCTTCAAGCTTCTCAAATAGTTCGCCTGCAGCAGCACCTTCTTCATTGCTTGCTGTCAACACATCCCCATCTGTTGCTTTTAGTGCGTCATACAAGCCTCCTATTAAACCATAAGGAGGTTTTCTATTGGACAGTACTTTCGCATCAATCTCTTCCACTTGACGTCGTGCTTCGTCATCATCTTGTGGTAACATAGAACGAGAATCGGCTTTCCATGCCAACTTAATTGGAATGAAAGGTTCGTTTTGAGAAACCATTAACTTCATATTATTAGAACCAAAACGACCATCCTCTTGGAATCGTTGTACTGCTTCCCATGCTGCAATAGCTCCAGTACCGCTACCTACAGCTTGATAATAGTACGATGGGATATCTCCAATTGTTGTTATGGCAGAGTATACCGTTGTTGCCATACCATCACGACGTGCAACATTCTTCGCACCACCCTCGGCATAGTATTCTGGCAAAGAACAAGCTACATTAGAAATATGAATCGCATCATAGTAATCACCACCAGAAGCCGCAGCGACAACCTTTACACATGGATCTAACTCATGATCAAAATATAGTGCATCAATATTATCCTCTGGGATACACAAAAGCAATGGAATTTTATTCTCCGAACACACTCGAGCAAATGCTCGTGCTGTATTCCCTGCAGAAGCTACAACTAAAGTCTTATCTTTGGGTTCTGTTCCTCTTGCAATAACACAATATGCTTCACACTCTTTGAACGATCCACTCTTCATATCGCCACCTCTTTCGGGCCAATAGCCACTGAAGGTGATATAAAGGTTAGATAGGCCTAAGTGTTGACCTAAAGCATCACTTTTAAATGTAAAAGGAGAGCCTGCACCAGGTAATGTTTTTTGAATTGGTAACCAATCGGAGAACTTATATAGTCCTGGATGGTTATTATGAATAGAAATTTGTTTCTCTTTGTAGACTGCTTGGATAAGAGCTGGGCCACAATTACAATCGTAATCTAGAATCCAGTCCTTATCTTCAAAACGAGCATCACAACAAAGAGATTTTAAGTGATATTCTGTTTTCTTAAAATCAACCATTACGGATTTGTTTTCATATTTTACGCACAAAAATAAAGCTTTTTAAAAGAAGCTTAGTATAAATGGGAAATAAATCGAAAACAAGTTAATCATCTAACAAAACAAATATGGAGCATTGGCAATCATTTAAAAAGAAAACCTATCGACTGAGATACAGACTTCTACTTTTTTCACTACTACTTACCGTATTTGGTGATCTTTTCCTTCCTGTTAATAATTTAACCTACTTCACATACTTTAGACCATTATGGCTATTGTTAGCCGTACTTGCTGGTTGGAACCTTGTGCACAAAAACCCAAAAAAGAATCTGATATACAAAGGGCTTCTGATCCTCCTCACACTAGGTGAGTTGACAAACCATATAGTCCCAATCGAACGATTAGATATCATCAAAGAGTTAGCTTACTTGGTATTCTTTACCATCTTCTCACTAGAGCTGTTCCATCAAATTAGATCCGCAACCAAGGTTAACACCTCAATACTTACCGCTGTGTTTTGTGGACTTATCATTCTAGGTATAGCAGGAGGAATAGGTGCCATGGTCATTGAAACCATTACACCTAACTCATTCAAAGGAAACCTCATGGGTGACCAAATTGCCGATTTCCAGTACTTCAGTTTTATCACCATGACCACCGTAGGTTATGGTGACATTATTCCAATGACCATCTATGCAAAAAAATATACGGTGTTTATGACACTCGTTGGCAATTTCTATTCAATCGTAGTAGTCGGTATTATCATCGGAAAATTCACTTCATCCACCATCAAAAATGAAGAAAACCCACTAAACAGACACGCTTCACATAAAGATCCTAGAATAACGAATTGACACAACGATCAACAAAAAAGGTTGAGAGCAAAGTGCTATCAACCTTTTTATTCAATTCATCTCTTTTAAAAAAGGATCTAACGACATCTACTTAACTTGAATACGTCCCATGTAAATCAATTGACTATCATGTCTATTATCGGCTGTCTCAATCAAGCTTCGTAATGTAAACAGTGGTTCATACACACTTCTCTTCTCTTGATATACAACCTCAATAGGCAGAGTTGGATCGATTGATGTCGGACTATATTGAATATACAGGGTTTCAAAACTATTTTGCTTCACCGTAAAAACATTACCATTTTGTTCTACATCAGCCATATCTCCAGCTTTACTACTCTTGAAATCCGTAGCCAACCAATAAGACGAGGAGTGCTTTACATCATCCTGAATCCAAACCACTCTTTCTGGATTAATTCTACGACAATATTTGACCATCCAATCTAATGCTAAGCTATCTCTGTGTTCCATCCAATGACCTTTTCCCGGAACAACCTCTACGTAATGAGGATACCCATTAGCATCGATATTATGTAAGCTATCTAACGCTAATTTCCACTCTCGAGCAATATCATTTCTATGATATGCAGCATCTTCAGCTCCCATAAACAGAGCAAATGGAAGATTACGCAAACCTAACGGTGTCACTTCATTTGGATGTCCTGCATTCATATTTGCTCCTGCCAAACGATCAGCAAACCGAGGAGCCAACTGATAAACACCATCCCCTCCTGCCGAATAACCTGTGATATACACGCGATTTGGATCTACGTTATCAAACAAAATATAACTGCGTATGATCTTATTCAATAATTCATCTACATGGCCTTGATGCCACATATCCCATGCATCAACAGCAGCCCTAGGAGCGACATACACAGTGTTGTTCATATTATGATACAACCCTATCTGGTTGCGCCACTGCTGATCATTGGCTTCTTTGGTGGTAGAACCCCCTCCATGAAGAGAAATAATTAAACTTTTAGCTTCCGCTGAGGATTCAAAGTATCTAACCTTTATTGGCATCACATACTTATCAAAAACATATGTTTTATCTATCCACTCTTTTTTCAAGGCTATAGAATCCTGTTGATCCAAATATTCCATATATAAAACAGACGCCTTTTGCGCATCACTAGGAGTTAATGAAACATCCAGTGTTTCGGCAGACAGCGCTACTTTATCATTCTCTATTTGCTCTTCTAATGTATCCACAGCATTAGAAGATGGATCCATTAAAGTACATGCTGTCCATGTGGTAGACATCATTAATACCATACTAATGATAGGCAAATAACTTATCTTACACTTTTCCATTTATTTCGTCTCTTCTAGTTTCTGGATTGTCTTAATCACCTGTTCACCTACCCCAATCTGATAACCATGAGATTGATAAACGATTTCACCTTTACGATTCACAACATAAACTGCAGGCAAACGACCATTAGACTTTATTTTCAATGCAGACTCAAACTGTAAAAGAATCTCTTGATCCACACCATATTGTGCTTGACTAGGGATAGCAAAAGGATTGCTTTCGAAAGACGAAGTCAACTTATCTTTAGGAATAAGGAAAGTCATCGCCACCCCATTCGACTCAAACTTCTTCTTCAAACTCTTCACATCACCCATAAAATGCTTTGTTGGCTCTCTATCTGGATCCAACCATGCAACAACAGCAATCTCTCCTTTCATGCTCTTAGCCAATGAAATCGACTTAGATTGATCTGGATAAGCCACAAACGATGAGTTGTAATCCACCTTACCTAACACCGGTAGAGGTTTCATATCTTTTCGCACCGAAACTGTTACTTTGGTTACTTGTCCCTCTTTCACTTCAAAGAATGATAAACGGGTAAGGACCGAACCATCTTTCATTCGATTTCCCGAAGTCACCATATAAGAACCAACGGGAACATCTACTGTAATAGCTTTCTTCTCTAATTTCACTCCTTCAGGAAAATCTTTCACTGCCTTTCCTTGATCAAAAGCAAGCGTTCGGTACATTCCATTCTCAAAACGGGCAATAGTAAACTGTCCATAATACTGTAAAGCTTTGCGAGGATCGGCATTCACCATCTGAAGAGTCCCTTTCTTCGACATGGTAGTTTTCAGCTCAAAACGAACATCAACCCACTTCCCATCCTCAAAATATTGTGGCTGCTTTGTGGCAGGCTCTAAGCGGGCAGGAACCCCTAAAGAACGACAACTTGCAACAAAGAAAATAGCACGGCTTCTTTTGTCAACACGCTTCAACTCGAACGCACCTTGTGGAGATAACGGAACCCTAAACGCATTATTATCTGTATCCAAAGTCATATGCTCATGCATCCATTCAGTCAACTCTTTTACAGAACCCACATCTCCCAAAACACCTTTTAAATAAGCCTTATATGATGTCAGTAACTCTTTCTCAACTCTAGGATTCAAAACATATTTTGCCCAAAATGCCTTAGTGTCATATTTGTTTTTATCAAAAGATGGAGTATCTCGAAGATGAGAAGTAAAGACATCCTCTGGTGTATCTTGAAGATCTTTATAAGAGACCTCATGATACATTCGGATCAAGACATCTCTATCATCAGGGCTCGATGCTTCAAGCAAACCTAAAACCACAGATCCATTCCCACGAGAAGCTTTTAATATCACCTCCAAATCTTTTTTATCTACCCCCAGCGCTTTTGCCTTGGCTGCAACATCTATTGTATTACTAACAAAAGTCTTCTGGTAAGCACCACGAATCTTATCTTCCTCTGCCAAACGACGACTATTCTCTTTACGCTGCGCCTCAGTAACCTCTGTCACCCTACGCACATTCTCTATAGGAGGAACCAAATCAAAGTCTATATTTCCCTCCGTATGCAGATGTGGGTCAAAAACAATCTCATGAATCCCTCCAGACGCTGTGATCTTCTTTATCGAATATCCTTGATCATTATAGACCCAAACCAACACATCGCCTAGTCCTGTTTTTATATGACAAACACCATCTTCATTCGTGATTCGTTTCATAATCGGATAGATCTCGGCATAATTATATAACGTGATCGCTACTGTCGCATTCACTATTGGCTGACCCTTGACATCCACCACTTTGATCGTATTGTCTGCCACGGGTGCATAATTCTCCGTTACATTTAACAGTGACGTCAACCCATCTTTTGACACATGAGATGGCGCATCCTGCATCAATCCAAATGTACGAGCATTCATTAAGATACCACGACTAGCAGGACCTTCAAACCAACCCATATTGAATTCAGGTGCAGGCTCACATGCTCCAGTAAAATACCACTTACCATCAATACAAACTTCCACCCAAGCATGGTTGTCATCACTATGAGCCCAACGAGGTGTATACACTTGACGTGCTGGTATTCCTACAGAACGGTAGGCAGCCACAGCAAATACAGACTCTTCCCCACAGCGACCATAAGCATTCTTGACAGAGGACATAGGAGAAAATGTACGAGCATCCGTCACATGATAAGTCACCTTCTCATGACACCAATGATTCACCTCTAAAGCCGCATCATGCATATTCATCCCTTGGATACGATCTTTCAGCTCTTGAAAGAAAACTTCTCTATGGTTATCTAAGTTCTCATTATTACTCCTAAAAGGAACCACATAATGACGGAAATTCTCTTCCGATACACGCTTTCCCCAAGGAAAAAAATCTCGAATATTATAGGCTAAATGCACATTCTTATATAAAAATTCGCCATCATAATCGGCAATATCATTCAATGGCATATAAGCATATATAAATTTCAGCGCCTCTTTCTCATCAGCAGTAATCGTATCACTTTCAAAAACAGACAGTAGTGCATTATGACGCTTCTCAAAAAGCGGCATTCTTGATTGAAATTGTGCATCTACCCTTGCCTTGAATGCTTTATCTGTAATAAAACTAGACTTTGTTGTGTTGACACAACTCCACAACACAACAAAACTCAATATGCATAATAGTTTATATCTCATAACATGGTTGTTTTACTTAAGCTCTTTCCACACTTTACTATCCCAATGAATCACCATCACCTCTTTTTCTGAAAATGGCATGGTTGCTTCCCATCGATTCTTTCCATTAGTCATGATTCTCAATGACGACAACTGATCACCAGTCAACACATTAGACAACCCTAACGAAGCAGCTTGAGTTGCTGGCTTTCCATACTTCTTTATATAATCCACTTGTGCATAATAAACTTGACGCAACAACCATTTTGCTTGATCCTCTCCATTGTCTTTAAATACAACCTCGCCTGCTGTTTCTCGAGAAAATTGAACCAATCCCCATGTTTCGGGTTGATGCATTGCAATCACACCTTGTGGCGACCAAACCCAATTATGCTCAGGGAGAGTCTTCCCTGTAGTCTTGCTCTTACTCTTCCGATACGTTCCATCTTTCTGACGATCGACATCCCAGTTTACTCTTGAGAAGTTTACTTTCCAAATCTCATCCGCTCGAGGAATGCCTTTATGATCATTTGCTTCCTCTAGATCACTCCAAGGTAACGCAACCTCAACCGTCCACTTATGGTCTTTATCTTTCGAATTATTCAATGTACCATAAACCTTAACAGCACTCTTTATTCCTCGAATGGTCCATGCGTCTAAAACATGCATTCCCGGATCACGATAAGGCTTGGTCAAAATTAAGTCCCACTGCGTATTGAAAGCATTCATCTCATACTCATAATAATGGTGGGTGTCCCCATTAGGATCAATAAAGATCTCAATATCATTATCCCTAAAGATGACGGCATCTCTTTCAGTCAGTGTGGCCCATATATGTGGCTCTTCCAATTCAAAAGCAAAATAGAAGTAGGTATCATCCCACAACATTTTTGCTTTGGTAGCAAAAGTCGGTTGTGATCTCTCTTCCCCTTCTATGTCCACAAACATACTAGTCCACTGCGCCTTGTTCCATGCCTCATCATTCAAATTCCCATCAATCCGAATGGTGCCCGCACTACGAAGAGCAACATATTGCTCTGGTGAGTAAGCAACCTCCTTCCTATTCTCTAATACAGGCTCAGCCTCTGTTTTAGGCTGACTCACACAAGAAAATAACAGTGCCAATGATCCAATTCCTAATGCATGTTTAAACAATTGCATAATTCTTTAGTTTAAAGTTGTGTTTATCCCAATTACTATCATGATAATGACCCAAAAGTATACCCTCCAATTACAGTATAAATGGCAAATATTAAATTAAACCATTTCATAATAGTTTTGGCTTTTCAAGGTTTAATTCCAACTCTTATTAGGGGAAGCTCCCATCTCAAAATGAAGAACACCACCCTTCATAATCTCTTTATGTGAGATAAATGGCTTCTCTAAAGCCACTCCGTTCCATGTCACCTGCTGAATATAGATATGTTTATCATCTATTCCCGGTGCTTCAATTTGAAGCTTCTTCCCTTGGGGTAACGTTAATTCAAAGAGAGGCATCCATGGTGAAGTGATCGCATATTGCCCATCCGCTGGATTCACAGGATAAAGTCCCATCGAACTCATCATTAACCATGCAGACATTTGCCCACAATCTTCATTCCCACAATAACCATCTGGTTTATCAAAATACTGTGACTCTATAATACGTCTTGTCAACTCTTGTGTTTTCCACGGCATTCCCACATAATTGTATAGATAAGCCACATGATGACTAGGTTCATTACCATGAGCATACTGACCGATCATACCAGTGGAAAAAATAGGCAGCTTATCTCCCGCCGCTGGATAATATGTAAACATCGAATCCAACTTTGCTATAAAAGGTTCTGTTCCTCCAATGGCTTTCACCAATCCTTCCACATCCTGGGGAACAAACCAAACATATTGCCATGCATTACTTTCACAAAAATCGTTGGTATACTCTTTAGCTATAAATGGTTTTACAAAAGAACCATCCGCTTTGCGTGCCCTCATAAATGTAGAATGCTCGTCATATACACTTCTCCAATAATTTGCTCTTTTACTAAAGTAATCATAGTCATCACTCTTATCTAATGCTTTGGCAAACTGTGCAATACACCAATCATCATACGCATACTCTAACGTTTTTGAAACAGACCAATTCTCATGCCCTTCATTGTAAGCAATATACCCAAGAGATTTATATTGATCAATCTCCCGCTCATCAACCATCGCACTCGCTTTACAAGCCTCATATGCCTCTTCTGGATCAAAGCCTTTAAACCCTTTAAAATATGCATCCACAATCACAGGAACAGCATGATAACCAATCATCATATTGGTCTCTTCTCCTGCCATAGTCCAAACAGGTAAACGACCACTCTGCTTATAATGGTTAACCATAGACAATACAAAGTCGTTAACACGCTCTGGTTCTATGATGGTAAAAAGAGGATGCGCTGTTCTAAAGGTATCCCACAACGAGAAAGTATCATAATGAATACCTCCAGCAGCTTGGGTAATCTTTCCTCCAACCCCTTTGTAACGACCATCAACATCACTATACATCGTTGGGGCCAATAATAAATGGTAGTAATTAGAATAGAATATACGCTTTTGATTCAACGTCCCTTCTGCCTTTACTTTCGACAGTGAAGCCTCCCATTTGTTTTGAGTAGACTCCTTAACCATAGCAAAATTCTTTTCCGCAACCTCAGCTTTCATATTCTCTCTTGCCCCTTCAATCGAGACACTAGACAAACCTACTTTCAGTTCAATCACCTCATCATCGGAAGTAGCATAATGGAGAAGAATCTTTGAAGAAACACCATCGGTCTCTGACCCTTTCACCACCTCAGAACCCTCAGATAGTTCAATCTTATCGGCAACCTTGGAGAACTCCGCAACAAAATATACCTTCTGATTTCTTGCCCATCCTTTTGAAAAACGATAGCCTTCAATAGTCTTATTATCCAAAACGTTTAAGTGTGTTCCTGTGGGAGCATCCCAGTTCATTGCAAAACCGAGGTCAATCGCTATTCGGCTATCCTTATCCTGTGGAAATGTGTAGCGATGTACACCAACACGATCTGTTGCTGTCAGTTCTGCACGAATGCCTGAACTCTTTAAGAGAACGCTATAATAACCTGGAGAAGCCTCTTCATCCTTATGAGCAAACTTCGAATAAGGGCGATAAACCCCGTCGGTTAGCGATTCAGTAAAACGACTATTATAGGGCATAACCAAAATATCATAAAGATCACCTGCTCCAGTCCCAGTTAAATGGGTATGTGAGAATCCGGCAATCGTAGAATCAGGATAAAAATAACCTGCAATTCGATCCCATCCGGGCAATCCATTATCCGGACTTAGTTGCACCATCCCAAAAGGAGTAGTTGCTCCAGGATATGTATTCCCAGGACCATCTGTTCCTACAAAAACGTTTACATAGTCAATAAGTCTTTCGGTACTAATATCCGTGCTATTATTCTTTGTAGTCCCACAAGATAACAGCCCAGATAAACATGAAATTAGTATTAGCAATTTAGTATTGTTCATCGTAATAGTATTTTTAATATATCACATCTTTAATATAATAAAGATCATGCAGATATGATAAAGTACTCAGTCCAAATATACTATTTATTCCACAGTCCACACTAGCTGTCAAACAACTATATTACAAACCATTAGAACTATTTGTAGTAATAATATTTAGATCTGGGCTTTAATGAAAAAGCTAAAAATTCGCTATTTAATATACACAGATTAGAATTTCCATCACACACAATCATTTTTAAGAGTAACAATCAAAAAGATATTTTGATGAATAAAACGGAAGAAATGCACTATTTTAAAAATTTATTACCCACCAAAGCAAAGACTATACATACCTTATAGCCTCGATATCAACCTAGGAATCACTTACCCACTTCTATAAAAAACAAAAGAATCATAGCAAGCAACGTCACATCCTTTAGAAAACAATAGCCACCTAACAATGATGCCATTGCCTCATAACAGCAAGACCAAAGCAATCAAACAGCAAGACCGAAGCAATCAAACAGCAAGACCGAAGCAATCAAACCCGCACCTAATCCGTCCATAATCTGTCCATAATCCGTATTTCAGTCATACATCTCTCATCCTTCCTTCATGGTTCATTCATCCATTTCGTGTTTTTGATGAGTGAACCATGAAGGAAGGATGAGCAAAACATGAGTTATGGACGGATTAGGGACGGATTATGGACAGATTAGGTGCGGGTTAAGTTGGGATATAGTACAGTTCAAACCAAAAGGAGGTATTGGTTTGAGCGATGTAATTCAAATTACAGACGACAATTGGGAACAACATAATTCCAATTAATGTAGACTACATGATAAAACAATAAATACTGAAGTCTATTAGGAGTTTGAACTTAATTAAAAGTATGGGGAGTAAAAAACAAAAAGGTCAGCTCTTTGGACGTGAAGCTGACCTCTTTAACTTGTGGACTGAATTATTTCATTTGGACGTGATATCACAAAGGTAGCAAAAAAGAATAAAGCACCAAATGTAATAGTATAAAAATGTCATACTATCGATACTCCCCTACCACAATTGGGGTATGACACTCAATCTTCTTTCACACCAAACGACAACATAAAATCTCTGAATGACAGATCATTAACCTGTTTGTCACCCAAACCGCTTTGATAGAATATTGATATTGTTTTTATCCCTGCATTGAAGACAATTATTTTACCATTAACTGCCCCTACTTTTGATATGACATTATAGTGACACTCCCTGCTTTTCCGTCCCAAAAAGGTCGTGTAAGCTGTTTCTGAAAATTGAACTTTCGCATACTTATACTTCTCACTATCAATCATATGGCGTTTATGGGAATCTAATGTCACATCTAGGTTCATATGATAATCCAGCCATACAACAGTGATTAGCGCAGTGCTCAACTCATTTTTTGTACCCATAGAGAAATAATAGGTGTTTTTTGCGACTTGATGGTTGTCTAGTATCTGCCATTCAGGGGTAATTGTAAAAGAGATCCCATCTCTTAGATAATAAATATTACCATCTTTATCTGGGGTAAAATTCTGATCTAACACATCTAAACTGTCTTGCTCAAACTGAGCATAAGGTAGCACTTCGGCTTTTACAGCATATGGCATTGTTGCAAACAATAGTAGCAACATCGAAAGGACAAATCGATAGTTCATATAATATTTTTCTTTAAATTATTTATCTAACGTTACAGGTCGATTACTAGAGATACACCTACATTATTGAATCCGTCTTGATTAAAGGAACTCGACACATATATATCAAACATGAATAGTAGTTCAGTAAAAGCGTAAGAGACTTCGTAATATTGTGTTTTTGGGGTATAGATTACCCCACCAGATATCTCCTCTCGAGATAAAGAGCTCGACAAAAATGGGAGATACTTCAATAATAAGTATGGGGTTCTAAAGATAACTTTTGATTTAAAATATCCATCATTGGTGGACAACGAGTAGGCATCGGTGTTGTAGAATGAGAAATAGTCATTCGTGATCCGAAGTGGAATTGGCTGAATTCGATAGTTAAAGAATTCTGATATGTGCAGGTTTTCATTATCGCCAAAGGTTTTACCGGCCGCCAAATCCCATCTCACCCATGCAGAAGGTGAGGTGATTATTTTTTGCTCCATATTTACTTCGAAGCGATGTGCACTACCTAATGAGTTTGAGAATATATATTTGTATGCCAGACCCAAGTATGGAGCAAATACTCTGAGATTTGTGTATTTTGAGTTTTTTTGGTTGTCAAGGAATGATAAACGTGTTCTAAAACTAGCGCCCACGACATGGTAGTCCTGAGATTGTAGATTGGAAGCATTAATATATTCCCCTGTAGGTGTATTGGTACTAAATTCACTATCGAATACATTTTTGCTTAAACTATTATCCATTTGATATACATTTTTATGGGAATAGTATAGTTTCTGCATCCAGTTATTTTTTTTACTAAAGGTATGTGCAATAGAGAAATACTTTTTTCGATAATACTTCTTGAAGTTATCTCCTAAAAAGAATGAACTTAATGAGTTAACCAGTGGATCCACTATAAACGGATTCATGTCCTTTGTATCCTCCCCAGCCTGCAATGATATAGAAGATATGGGACTATATTTATACCATAGTTTTAAATCCCAATTCAGTTTACTCGGACCAAAAGAGTAACCTAACATTGGTTTTATCTCAAATTTCTTTTCATTATCTATATAGTGCGAAAGTTTAGAATCGATATTATAGGCAAAACCATCGACTGGATTGTAGACAAATGAGTTTAAACGGATGAAGTTAGCAGACGTAAAACGCCATGTTGAGTCGTTGTAGTAATAGGTTTCACCAGTCATGAAGTTGTAGGTATCTTTCAAGAAGGTGTTGTTTGATTTAGATACTATCTCCCCAACCCTGTCATTAGGCATTTGATTCTTCATGGATGCATTTTTCAAACTACTTTTTTCATTCGTAGATAGAGGGACTGTTCTGAAGCTATCTAATGGGACTTGCTGATAAGATGTAATCTCAAACTGCATCTCTTTTATCGAAGGTATTTTAGTGATCTTTTGTCTTTCGGTTTGATTCTTATCTTTGGTCTTCTGCTTTGAATCTATTTTTTTTGTTTTTTCTTGTTTCTTCGCTGTTGATTGTGTTTCTATCTTTTCCTTCTTGGGCTGTTTGATAATGGATTTCTGAATTTCCTTGACGCTCTCATTTTGTCTATTTTGAGCGATCGTGGAATTAATGTTCGGATGGAATGTTGGGTTTAAAGCGACATCTAGATATTTAAAGTTTGCCACATATTGTACATTTCCTTTAATTCCTAATGCTCCACCGCTGAACTCATATCGATGATCTACAGGTAACCAAACTTTCCCTTTAACTTCGTGGAAATTCTGATGCATTTTTACCGGCCCTACAGGAGTATCAAAAGAGAGATCAACACTATGGATGCACCATAGCCCTTCAACAATATATATTTTCCCGCTATAGAGCTGTTTGCTCTTTAATCGTGGAATAACTTGAACAATGTTTACTGAGTAGTCTCCATCATAAAAGAACCCTTCGTATCGAAACTTATATTGACGGAATGCAGAAGGTGAAAAAGGCGATATCATAATCTCAATAGATGGTTGATAGAGACTGGCGGCAAGAAAGTCTATTATCGGAAGATCTAAATCGACCGGCATGGAACTTTTATGCTGAATGACTTTCTGTTTATATTGATCCGGGTAGGCAAATAGAACTTGACGATATGACTCGTCTACAAATACATCTCCTTGTTTAATATCAACCCCTTCACGGCGCTTTATTTGATAGGACATTAGTCTTGAGACCTTTGTAAAGGCAATGGTTCCACGTAAATATATATTGGCTTTATAAGAATTAATTTCGTTTAAATGCTGATGTCGCAAACCGATGGTTTTGCGCATGATATCATAAGCTGGATCTTCTCCTCTTCTGACTTTTACATCCGGTATTTGAAAGTTCATGTCCACTAAAGTGATGTTTAATGGCAAAAGAGTCTCTTGGGATAGATGTAACGTTTGAGATTTATAACCGACACAACGAATTAGGACTTCATAGGACTTGTCGTCAGGGATGTCTAAGGTGAAACAACCTTCTATATTCGTAGTTGTCCCTGTGGTTAGTTCAGTCACATATAGAGTTGCATATGGGATGGGCTCTCCTTTTACATTTTTTAATGTACCTTCTATGTTAATAGCATAAGCAAAAGAGCTTATTATAACAAGACATATTGATAATAATAATCTCATTGTCATTCTCTTTTATAAAAAAGAACAATAAAATCTCACTTATGTTTGGTTTCTATTGTGGAACGAAAGTATATATAATATAGCCATTCTGTCTAGAAGGAGCAGTAGTAGAGGGCTCAAAAAGAGTTTTCTTTGCTGCATCCATTGCATACTTAGAAAGAGAAGAATCACTATAAGATGAAGCTTCTTGATTAAGATTGGCACGAACCACGCGCCCATCGCTATTCACAACAATATCAATATGGACTTTTCCCCCAAATTCAGCTAGATAAATAGGAATTGGAAGATCGACATGAAAACGTCCTTCCAAAGAGTAGTGAATATTACTCTTTCCAACATAAATTGTCTTCTTCTTGTTTCTTTTCAAATTCGTATCTTTCTTATTCGATATCTCTTCTTTTTTTTCGATAGCATTGTTCGATCTATTATTTTTCTGAAGCTGCTGGTCTACTTTATTCATTAGAGCTTCGGCTTTTGCAATCTCATCTTGATAAGACTGGTCAAAGAAAGGATCACTAGTTGTAGGCTGGGAAGTACGAGAATCGTTTACAGCGGCTGAAGAGCGAACCTCTCTTGGTTCAGGTTCCATCTGTTGTTTCGGTTTAGGTGGCTCTGGTTTCTCTAGAGGCTCAACCTCAGCTTGTATCAAGACAATATCCTCCGTTTGAGGCTCATACTTCACCGTCATTTTCTTTGTCATGGCAAAGGCAAGAATAATAATATGAAAACATAATGTAAAGATGATTCCATTAATATTATCTCGATATATCTGTAGAAACTTGTGCATAAAATATGGTATCGCAATTCAATGATAAGTCAAAAATAATATTCAAAATGGAAAAAATGAGTTTCAATCTAAGTTTTTTAAAAGAAATAATCGAACTATTCATTAATATCGGCAACATTTTGTCTCCTAAAATTGTATTCATTAATATAACGTTTTTTTTTACCCTTATATTTTTCTCAAATGTCTAACTATATATCGCCTAAAGAAATTAAGCAGGTTATCAATCGTACGAGTGATGACCAGACTAGAATTATTATCTTTTTTATCTATAATTATGGAATGACTCCAGAAGACATCATTCAGTTAACTCGACGCAATTTCATCATTCAGAATCAAGTAGTACGTATTCAGTTTGAACGAGTAGCTACTGGCACCAAACATGTATTTAGGATTCCAGATTACTTCACCCAAACGTTATATAAGATACTTCGAAGAAGAAAAGACAAGGAAGCCTTATTGATTGGAATGAATAGAAAAACAATGTCGGTAACGACATTGGAAAATAGGTTGTTTGATGAAACTCTTCATCAGAACAAAAAACTAGATCCACGTTCCCTATGGGAGAGTCACTTGTTCTGGATTTTTAGAAAGGGATATAATTTTTCTGAAGCATCTAAAGAATATGGCATAAAACATCAAGACAACGAGTGGTGTATATGGGAGGAAGCAACACAGGAAAAAAGAGTCTTTCCTAGGCTTTTGGACATATAAACCACGATATATATGAAAAATGATACATTGTCATTGGTTCTTATTTTGTGGGTTCGTCTTTTAAGATAGTGTTTATTATATGTTTGCAGGCAATTTACATTAAATAGTAGTAAGTGGTCCATGTGGTTTTATGTTTGTCTCGCTTTTTTATAAAAAACTAGAAGTGTAAACTAATCATAATCTATTTTTTAAGATATTAAGTTGGTCGCTTAATCACGATTTTATATTTTTATGCGAAATAATTGATTAAAATGGCAAGAAATACAGAGCAACAGTTTAATAAGGCAATTGCAGAATGTGTAGACATCTTTACAAAGAAGATGAAAGATTATGGTACAGCATGGCGTATACTTCGACCTAGCTCTTTAACAGATCAAATCTATATCAAGGCACAACGAATTAGAAGCATTGAGCAGAAAGGATCACAAAAGATTGAGGATAGTATCCGTGGCGAATATATCGGCATTATTAACTATTGTGCTATGGCCCTTATTCAATGTTCTATTGGATATGACTCTAAGCCTATTGCAAACGATGAGATTCAACGAATGTTTGAACAACAGCTTACAGGCTCTCGTGATCTTATGCTAAATAAGAATCATGATTATGGGGAAGCATGGAGGCAAATGAGAATATCATCATACACAGATTTGATCTTAATGAAGATACACCGAACAAAACAGATCGAAGACAATAAAGGGAATACTATTATCTCTGAAGGAGTGGAAGCAAATTATATGGACATGATCAATTATGCCATTTTTGCTCTTATTCGCTTAGAAGAAACTTCGGAAGAATAATCAACCAACAATAAAACCATTTTTATCACTACACTTAATTTACACTAATTCATTATGCATAAAACATTTGTGAGAGCAGCACGAGTCCTTTTTGGTATGGTCTTCATATTCTCTGGGTTCGTAAAGGGAGTGGATATTCTAGGATTCAACTACAAGATGGTTGACTACCTTGAGTCTTTTCATCTAGATTTTCTTCAGTTTACAACACTTCCATCCTCATTCATTCTCCCATTCTTAGAGTTTGCTATTGGAGTGGCCCTACTGACAGGAGTTTGTGTCCGACTAGCAAGTGTACTAGGATTTATTTTTATGACATTCTTTACGATACTAACAGCTTATATCTGGAAATACAATCCAGTGCAAGATTGTGGTTGCTTTGGAGATGCATTGGTTATTTCGAACAAAGCGACATTCCTAAAGAATGTATTCTTAATGATTCTTGCCATCATAATATATAAGAATAGAAACACCACTTATACCAATGCTTTACTAACTAGAAAAGCAGCATTTTGGGGACTTAATTTTGTAATCATCTTCGTGATGTACCTTAGTTACAGTAATCTTCCGATAATGGACTTTAGACCATTTAAAGAGGGAGTAAATATCCCTGAGGCGATGAAGATCCCAGAAGATGCTGAGCCTGATGTGTATGAGAATATTTATTACTATAAAAATATTCAATCTGGAGAACTAGAAGAGTTTAATGACACAAACTATCCATGGCAAGATACTATCAAGTATGCATTTGACCACATGGATGAGCCAAGACTTATTAAAAAGGGCTTCACTCCTGCTATTGATGATTTTAGAGTCGAAAACAGAGACGGTGAAGATGTATCATCATTCTTTCTGTCAAACCCTCAATATAGCTTTCTTTGGATTTCCTATAATATGAACAAAGCAGATAAAGATGCTTTTGAAGCTTCAGAGAAAGTCGCAAAATGGGCTAAAGAGAGAAATATAAACTTCACGGGTCTAACATCTACGGATCTTGCAACAGTAGATCAAATGAAAGAGACATACCATATGACATTTGATATCCTGAATGCAGATGAAACAATGCTTAAGACCGTAGTAAGAGCAAATCCAGGTTTAGTATTATTAAAGAATGGAACTATTATAAAGAAATGGAGTGCTAATCACCTGCCTGAAACATTCTCATTAGAGCTGTTAGATCAGTTTGAAAAAGAGCTAAAAAAATAAGATGATATAGATCTTTTTAAAGAAAAAAATGGAGGTTCAATAAACCTCCATTTTTATTTTTATATCTTTGCTATGCTAATTAAAGAACATTAATTTATATAATTCATTTAAGGATGAGAAAAAAAATTGTTGCAGGAAACTGGAAGTGTAACACTTCTCTACAAGAAGGTGCAGAGTTGGCTCAAGCGGTAAATACAGCCGTTACAGAAAAAGGTGCAAAAGATGTTACTGTTGTTTTGGGAGTTCCATTTACTCACATCACTAAGGTAGTGGACACTGTAAATGCTGACCGTATCAACGTTGCTTCTCAAAATTGTGCTGCTGAAGCTAAAGGTGCTTTCACAGGTGAAGTTTCTGCTTCTATGGTAAAATCAACTGGTGCTTCTCACGTTATTATTGGACACTCTGAACGTAGAGAGTACTATAACGAAACAAGCGAGATTCTTAACAAAAAAGTAGCTCTAGCCCTAGAGAATGGATTGACTCCTATCTACTGTTGTGGTGAAGCGCTTGACGTAAGAGAAGCAAATAACCAAAACGAATTCGTTAAACAACAATTAGAAGAGACTGTTTTCACACTTTCTGCAGAAGACTTCTCTAAAATAGTTATTGCATACGAACCAATTTGGGCAATCGGAACAGGAGTTACAGCATCTACTGAACAAGCTCAAGATATGTTGGCTTATATCCGTTCTATTATCGCTGAAAAATTCGGTAATGAGATCGCAGAAGCTACATCAATTCTTTACGGTGGTTCATGTAGCCCTAAAAATGCTAATGAGTTGTTTGCTCAAAAAGATATCGACGGTGGTCTTATCGGAGGAGCTTCTCTTAAAGCAGACGATTTCCTTGCAATTATCAACGCATACTAATCGTAAGTATTTAGATAAAAAAAGGCGTTCTTGGAACGCCTTTTTTTTATGCCTTAAAGTATTATTATAAACCTAACTTCTTACGAATGTCAGCAGGAATTGCATCTTTGTGTATCATAATACACATGGTTTTGTAATCAAAGAAAGCTTTTGAACAGTAGAAGTGTCCACCATAGTCATTATAGGCTCCCCATGAGTTTTTCACTTTGTAGTATATTTTACCTGTTTGATCTTTGGCTGTACCAAGAATGTGCATTCCATGATCATCAGTTGTTTCGTAGTTATCGAACGCAACTTGTCTCATTTCAGGTGTAATTTGCTTCTCTGGTCCAGGTTTATCCATTGAGTAAAGCTTCGCATTCTTCTCTTTTGAAGACATCGTCTCCCATTTAGAGATCTCTGCATCATTCATCTCTTTAAAGTTTACATCAGGAACAACAGCAACCCCTTTAGATTTCGTTGCAAATCCTTTTTCTGAAACATCAGCAGCCCAACCTACAGTG
The DNA here is from genome assembly GCA_028377305.1 of Prolixibacteraceae bacterium. Lineage (GTDB taxonomy): Bacteria > Bacteroidota > Bacteroidia > Bacteroidales > Prolixibacteraceae > Halosquirtibacter. The sequence continues at coordinate 19,110 of JAONJW010000014.1, forward strand.
AAGCCATTATCAATAGCATTAACCATAATACGATCAAGATCTTCTAATGGGACATTGTACACATTATTCCACATCCAGTTATCAGGCACCTCTAAGATGAATTTTGAGTAGTATGGGTGGTGCATGTATGAAGTGATCTCCACATAATCATCACCATTCAAACCACAATACTCTTTCGCAAAAGTTTGAGGAGTGTACTCTTTTCCTTCATACTCGAATTTCTTAGGGGCCTCACCTAAATATGCATCCAAAGTAGAAACCACAGCTTTGTCCCACGCAGTTGAAAGTTTACGGTTTTTGTTTTTGATTACGGCATCTACTTGCGCCTTCAACATTGTATCCATTTCGCCTTGAACGGGTTTCTCTTCACCATAATTCATTCCACTATATACAGACTCAGGAACAACACCATACTTACTTAATACGTATGATACATCATGGAAAGCCCCTCCAGGTCCGAAATTCAAGTAACCATGCATTCTTACATATTTACGCGCCTTATCAGCATATGTATGATACACAACAAACATTTCAGATAAATCCACTGGCTGTTTTCCCATACGCATCATCTCTGACTCAAGAAATGACTCTCCTGAATATGCCCAGCAAGTACCCGAACGGTTCTGATCCTTTACAGAGGTCGCTTGAATCTCCTTTACGGGGGTGAATACAAACCCCTCAACCTTGTCTTTCTTCTTTTTTTGACCAGCAATGGCTACATCCACTGACAATAAACTAACTGCCAATAGTGCAACAGATAAGATATTTTTCATGAATTCTACTTTTTTAATTAACGTCCAAAAATTAGTGAATAACACCGTATTTATTATTTATAATGCACTAAAATAAGCAAAAATAACAGGCTATTCAATGATATATATACATTCTCCCCTTGTTATATATTTTTCACATTAACCAAGGAGTCACCAATAATAGTAATTGGTTAATAGTTTAAATAAAGAATGCTTACCTTTGTGCAAAATTTAGGGAGTAATTCCAATCATCATAAGAAGACATTCTATAATCATACATATATGAGATTTGATCAATACAGTTTGATTCCTCAAATCAAAGAGAATCTTTCGAAGAAAGGACTTAAGAAACCAACTGACATTCAGTTTAAGTCTATTCCTCACATCTTAAAAGGAGAAGATGTGCTTGCTATTGCACAAACAGGTACTGGTAAGACAGCAGCTTTTGCTATTCCTGTCATCCACAAGATTCATCTTCTCAAAGTTAAGAAAAGGGCAAGCGGAATACGTTGCTTGGTTATGGTTCCTACAAGAGAACTGTGTATTCAAATCGCTGAAGTATTCAATGATTTAGGGAAGAAAACAAAGGTCATTACAAGATCAATCTTTGGTGGGGTAGAACAAGACGAACAAATTAACACCCTAAACAAAGGGGTGGATATTGTAATTGCTACTCCTGGTAGAATGTTTGATTTAATCAGCCAAGGGCATTTAGATCTAAAACATATTGAAGTATTGGTATTAGATGAAGCAGATCAAATGTTAGATAAAGGCTTCTATCATGATATTAAGTCACTTCAACAACATATTCCTAAGAGAAGACAAACACTCTTTTTCTCTGCAACAATAGATGAGAAGATCAAGAAATTAGCTTATTCTTTGGTCATCAATCCGATAAGGATACAGATATCGCCAAAGAATCCGGTAGCTAGAAATGTGGATCACTCTATAGTTAAGGTAAAGATGGATGACAAGCGATTTTTTCTTGAGAGATTCATCAAAGAAAATGAAGATAAAAAGGTCCTTGTATTTGTTCGTACCAAGGTTCGTGCAGAACGTGTAATGAAAGCCATGTCACGAGTAAATATAGAGTGCCTAACGCTACATGGAGATAAAGACCAGAGCGAAAGGATTCAGACCTTAGACAAATTTAAAAAGGGAGAGATAAATATGCTTGTTGCGACTGATGTTAGTGCTCGAGGTATTGATATCCCAAATGTAGAATTTGTGATCAACTACGATATTCCAGAGGAGGCTGATAGCTACGTCCACAGAGTAGGTCGTACGGGTAGAGGTAGAAGCAAAGGAAAAGCGATATCATTTGTTAGTAAAGACGAGAACGAGTTGATTTTTGCTATCGAGGAGTACACGGGAGACAAGATTAAAGAGATCAAGATAAATCTTGATGATTACCAAGATACTATAGATTATTCTGATGATGCATCACAATCGTGGCAGTCGCTTATCAAGGAACATGATCGTGTAGAGGGAAACCTGAAAAAGATCCATAACAAAAGAAGAAAACAGAAAGAGAATAAAAAGAAGAAATAAGAGCTTTCGTTAATAAGCAAGAAAGGGTTACTAGTATAGAAGTTATTCATCTATACTAGTAACCCTTCTTTGTATGAAGAATCCAAAAACTAAGCATTTCTTAAAGAGCATCGATACTTATTCTTGAAGAACAAGAATAACTTTACGAAAACATCAACAGGATTTTAAGAATCTTACTATATAGAATAGCAAATTGAAAAGTTTAAGAACTCTTCGTATAAAGAGATACTTTCAAGATATTTATGAGTTTGGTAATAATTTCGAAGAAATTGAATTCTGGTTAAAGCAATAGTAATATCGGGCAACGTACTCCAGATTAAAACTGCTAAAACTATAAATAATCACTAGAATGGTATAATACAACGGATGGGAACAAAGATAAACAATGGAATATTAGAAGGGATAGCCCCAATTGTTCAAACTGTAAAGAGACCAAGTAGTGGATGTAGGAAAAGGGATAATTTTATCACAATGATATACTTAGTTAGGGCAAGTTCGATTTTTGAATGGTGAATAAGCATTACTCATTTATATGGTTACACATCAAATCTCAAAAAGAGTCAATTTCTAATATCTCTGTAAATAGAATAAAGTAAATCATAAATATCTACTCACAAGTATAGCAGAAACAGATGAAGATTAAATCTTATCCCACTTAAGATTCATATTTAACAGAAAAAAGGCGCCATAAAATGACGCCTTAAATATTATTGAATGTATTTCGATTACAGTTGTCTATCGTAATTCTCACTAAACACTTCAGTACCTTTATCTAAAAACTCGATAAATATCTCGGGATTAGGGTTATATCCCATTCCTGGACCCAACTGAGTGTTATCCGGTCCAAGAATAACATAGAAAGGCTGAGTATTACGACTAAATCTCTCTATTTGGAAATCCGTCCATTTGTTACCAACGGTCTTAACGCGACGTTTTGTTGTTTTTGATGTATATTGTTCCCATTTCGGCAACTCTTTACGTAGATCGACATAAAGAGAAACAACAACAACATCTTCCGAAAGTCTTTTCTTAACTCCTGGATCAACCCAAACGTTATCCTCCATCTTACGACAGTTTGTACAACCTTTACCTGTAAAGTCAACCAATAGTGGTTTATATACTTGCTTAGAATAATCTAGAGCCTTCTCAAAATCATAGAACACAGGAATACCGTGCGGTCCTAAGTGTTGATCACGATTCAATCCAACCGATCCATCTTTTCCCGAACCGACATATACAGATGAAGCACCGAAACCTTGTGGAGCTTCCGCATAATTCACCGGAGGAGGGAAACCGCTAATAATCTTAACTGGTGCACCCCATAGGCCTGGAACCATGTATATCACAAAACTCAACACCATTGTACCTAACACAAATCGTGAAACAGGTAATTGTGCTTTTGGTGAATCGTGTGGTAAAACAATCTTACCCCACAAATACATAGCAAGGCCAAAGAAGATCGCTATCCATATAGATAGATATATTTCTCTTTCTAATAAGTGTAAGTCTAACACCATATCAGAAATAGATAGAAATTTAAATGCAAATGCGAATTCTAAAAATCCCAATACAACTTTCACTGAGTTCAACCATCCTCCAGAACGAGGCAGAGAGTTCAACATCGAAGGGAATGCGGCAAACAATCCGAATGGCAACGCCAAAGCCGAAGAGAAACCAAGCATACCAATGATTGGAGCAAGTCCACCATTTCGTGCTGCTTCTACAATCAAACTACCAACAATAGGTCCGGTACAAGAGAATGACACTAATGCCAAAGCAAAAGCCATAAAGAATATACCAATCAAACCACCTTTGTCCGCTTTTCTATCAATTGCATTTACCCACGAGTGAGGTAGTACAATTTCGAAAGCTCCCATAAACGAGAATGCAAAAACAAATAATAAAATTGCAAATATCAAGTTAAACCATGGGTTGGTAGAAAGACTATTCAAACTTTCGGCACCAAAAATAGCTGTCACAACAGTACCTAAAATCACATATATAATGATAATTGAAGCACCATAAGTAACGGCATTGCGTACACCTTTTGCTCTTGAATCAGAAGACTTAGTAAAAAAACTTACCGTCATTGGGATCATTGGAAACACACAAGGAGTCAACAATGCAGCAAAACCACTCAAGAAAGCTAGAATAAAAATACTAAAATAGTTTCTATCTTCATTAGGACTTGAAGTCGCAACTGCAGTTCCTACTTCATCTTCAACTTGCTCTGGCAAACTCAAGATATCGTCCACTTCATCTTGTTTTTGCCCTTCGTTGATTACGAAGCTATATTCGATTTCTGTTGGTGGCAAACACGTTTCATCATTACAAACCATGAATTCAACATGCCCCTTAATATCCAACATTTTTCCTTCAGGAACTTCTATTCTCTGAACAAAAGTAGCTTCATGACTAAACCAAGAAAGATCCATTTGGAATGTAGGATCAAAATGCTTTTCTGGTTCAGGTACCTGTTGAATACTACCTAGGATTTTAAAATCACTTTTATTGTCAAAACTGAATGATGTCCTTACTGGTCCACCATCAGGAATATCCGTAGAGTATAAGTGCCAGCCATCCTCAATCGTTGCCGAGAAGACCAACTCATACTCTGTCTCACTAATCGCACTCTTTGAGAACTCCCATTTAACTGGCTCTAAAATTTGAGCAAATATTGGGAGAACCGAAAGAAATAATAGCGAGACAATCAGTCCAAATTTCTTCATGTCCATTCAATAATTTTATGTTTTGTCCAAATACATCTACAAATTTAAAAAAAAATAGATATAAAAAAAGGCTCAAGAACAAACTTGAACCTTTTTTATGTAAACTTATTGTATGATATTAGAGAACAATCTCTCCGTCATTGTCATAAAATTTGCAATCTAAATACCCCATAGAGTTTTTAGACACAACTTTAAAGCATCTTTTCATCTTCCACATCCATTTATATTTACGTGAAATAAGGCCACAATTTAAATATGCGGCAACATATGGATGAAGATGAATCTGCACATTCTTCCTGAACAACTCTTGATAAATATATCTCAAGTTATTATAAATTTCATCAACAAACAACGAAGTAGAAGCGACCTCACCTGTACCACGACAAGTAGGACATTTCTCTGTTGTCTCGATATGCATTTCAGGACGAACCCTTTGTCGAGTGATCTGCATCAAGCAGAATTTACTCAATGGCAATATATTGTGTTTGGTACGATCTTTACTCATCTCTTCACGCATTTTCTCGAGGACCTTCATTCGGTTCTCATTGCTATGCATATCAATAAAATCGACCACAATAATACCACCCATATCACGAAGACGTAATTGACGAGCTATTTCTACAGCAGCAGCAAGATTGACCTCTAACGCATTAGTTTCTTGGTCACTACCTGCTTTTGAACGATTACCACTGTTTACATCTATTACATGAAACGCCTCCGTATGCTCAATAATTAGATAAGCTCCACTTTTAAACGATACCGTTTTTCCAAAAAGTGCCTTAATCTGTTTCTCAATTCCAAAATGCTCAAAAATGGGAGCATCACCACTGTAATGTTTTACAATCTTCTGCTTCTCAGGAGCGATACGAGCAACGTATTCTTTCACTTCAGAAGCGGATTGTTTATCATTTACATAGATATTTGTAAAATCAGGATTATATACATCACGGATCATTGCTATTGTACGATCTAACTCACCAGCAACTAAAGAAGGAACTTTAGCCTGCTTAAGTTTTGGAGGTATTGCTTCCCACTTTGCCACCAAAGATCGAAGCTCTTTATCTAGTTCAGCCACTTTTGTTCCTTCTGCAGCTGTACGTACAATAACACCATATTTTTTTGGACGAATGCTCTGAATCAGCTTTCTCAGACGGCTTTTCTCATCACTCGACTTAATCTTTTGCGAAATAGAGACCTTATCACTAAACGGCATTAGCACTAGATTCCTCCCTGCAATAGATATTTCTGAAGTCAAACGTGGTCCTTTGGTTGATATTGGCTCTTTGGATATTTGAACCAAGATCAACTGTCCAGAATTTAACACATCTGTTATTTTCCCTTCCTTAAAAATATCAGGTTCCGACTGTATCTTATGCATCGACACAGGCTTCTTACCTTTAGATGTCGACTGTAAAAGAAATTTATTTAATGTTTGGAATTGTGGTCCTAGATCAAGGTAATGTAGGAAAGCATCCTTTTCGTAACCGACGTCAACAAAAGCCGCATTTAACCCTGGCATTATCTTCTTCACTTTTCCAAGATAGATATCACCAACAGCAAATTTTGCATCACTTGTTTCTCTATTCAGTTCGACTAGCCGCTTATCTTCTAAGTAAGCAATCTCCACTTCAGATGGATTTACTTCAATTACCAGTTCATTACTCACAATCTCTCATTTGTATTAATATAAAATCGAACTTATAATACAGCAAAACCTAGAAGCAATTATTTGCTCTAGGTTTTATACTCTTTCAAAACAGAGTTAAAGAATTATTTCTTCTTCTTATGTCTGTTTTTTCTAAGTCTTTTCTTACGCTTGTGCGTAGACATCTTATGTCTTTTTCTCTTTTTTCCGCTTGGCATGATTATTCTTTTTTAATATGAATTATTACTTAACGTTATCTTTAACCTTGCTCACAAATGACTTTGCTGGCTTAAAGGCTGGGATAAAGTGCTCTGGAATGATAATAGTTGTATTCTTTGAAATGTTACGAGCGGTTTTCTCAGCACGTTTTTTTACGATAAAACTCCCGAATCCACGAAGATACACATTTTTTCCCTCTACTAAAGAATCTGAAACAGTATCCATGAAAGCCTCTACTGCCTTCTGAACTGTAACCCTCTCGATACCAGTATTCTTCGAAACTTCGTTTACAATATCTGCCTTTGTCATTGCTATAAATTTAATTTAAACGATATCCTTGACTCAATTTTAGGAGTACAAAGATAAACGTTTCGTATTATTAATGAAATAGAAATCAATTATTTTTGCGGCAAACATAAGAGATTTTTATTTAAAACACAAAAGATGGAAAAAATAGCTAACTTATTGATTACATGGTTTCAATACAAAAAAAGGGAACTTCCATGGAGAAAAAACCGATCTCCTTACCGTGTTTGGGTATCAGAAATTATACTTCAACAGACAAAAGTGGAACAAGGGAAGGCCTATTTTGAGCGTTTCATGGCACAATTTCCTAACATAAAATCTCTTGCCACAGCAGATCAAAAAGACGTTTTAAAAGTATGGGAAGGTCTAGGATACTACTCAAGGGCAAGAAACCTTCATAAAGCTGCCAATCAGATCATCGATCATCACAATGGAGTTTTTCCTAATTCTCACGAAAAGATTATAGCTTTAAAAGGAGTAGGGAAATACACTGCTGGAGCCATTTTATCTTTCGCATGGAACCGACCTTACCCTGCGATAGATGGAAATACAGTACGCGTCACCACACGAGTTTTTGGCATTCACATGGATGCACATCATGCTTATGTTCAAAGACACATCGCTAGTTTGATCACTGAGCTATATAAATATAGCAGTCCTAAAGAGATTAATGAATCAATCATAGAGCTTGGTGCGCTAATATGTCGCCCTAAGAATCCGCTATGTACTGAATGTCCTATTAACAATCACTGTGTTGCAAAAGAGCAAAACACAATCCATCTTCTTCCTTTATTGAAGAAGAAGGCACAACCAAGGGAAAGAGTACTACATTTCATACTACTTCACGGACCCAAAGACACTATATATATTGAGCTAAGACAGAAAAGCGATATATGGAAAGGTCTTTACACTCCTTTATTAATTGAAGGAATAGAACTTTCGGCATCAGCAGAAGAACTCTTAAGCGAAACAGCAAAGAGAAACATTAAAATAGATAATCTAACAAAAACAAATACCTTAATACATAAGTTGACTCACCAAACATTACATATTAATATTTGGCAAGCAACAACAAAAGAACGAACCTCTTATTTCATAAAAAGAAGTGATTTAAGTAACTTTCCAACCCCTAAACCATTTATCTCAATATTCAAAAAAATCAGTGAGTAGCGAACATTATATTTAAAAATCTTGTATTTTATTATATAACTCTTAATATTTGCATATATGTCAGTGAATAAAGTTATATTAGTTGGACGCGTAGGGAAGAGCCCAGAGGTACACTATTTCGACAAAGAAAATTGTGTTGCAAGATTTCCAATTGCCACTCATGAGAGTCACACATCTCCCACAGGAGAGAAAGTTATTCAAACAGAATGGCACCGAATTTCGTGCTGGGGTGCTCAGGCACTCTTAGCAGACAAACACATAAAGAAAGGGATGCAATTATATATAGAAGGTAAACTTCGTAGTCGTAATATTGAAAGACAAGGTGAAACACCTTCGAGAATTACTGAAATTATTGCACAACAAATACAGTTCCTTGAGAAAAAGAAAGAGGAGTAGTAACAAAAGCACAACAGAGTATTAACTTAAATTACAAACATTGGAAGCAGACACAATTCCCTCCCAAGTATGGGAAAGTATAAGCAAGATACAATTCTATGCTCCGAACATAGAAGACTTTATTGGTATGTTCTTTCTAATAATACTACTTATTCTATCTGGTCTAATATCAGGATCAGAAGCATCATTCTTTGCGTTATCTCCCAAAGACATCAAACGTCTTAATAAAAAAGATAATAAAAAAGGAGCTGCGACCATCAATCTTCTTAAGAAACCGGAACAATTATTAGGCTCAATTCTTATAGCGAACAACTTTATTAATATCGGGATTGTTTTGTTGTCTGCTAAAATCACCACAAGCATTGTTGATTTCACCTATGCACCAACCATTGGATTTATCTTCCAAACCATTGTTATTACCTTCATTCTTCTACTGTTTGGAGAGATCATTCCCAAAGTGTATGCAAGTAAACAATCCTACAGTTTTTCTCTAAGAATGACTCCGACATTCTCGATTTTAACGAAGCTTTTTAAACCGATGAATCTTGTTTTGATCAAATCGACAAGTATTGTCAACAAAAAAGTATCACACCATAAAAATAATATGTCGATTTCCGACCTTTCTCATGCCCTTTCACTAACGGAAGAGCAAGAAATAAAAGAAGACAAGGAGATTCTAGAAGGAATTGTTAAATTCGGCAAAAGATCTGTAGTTGAGATTATGTGTTCTCGATTAGACACGGTATCACTCGATTATAACGAATCATTCAATACTGTTATTGAAACGATCAATGAATCTGGGTTTTCTCGTATCCCTATTTACGAAGATACATTTGATAATATTAAAGGGATACTATACATCAAAGATCTGCTCATCCATCTACACAAGGGCAATACCTTTAGATGGCAAACATTAATTAGACCACCATTTTATATCCCCGAAAATAAAAAGATTGATGACCTATTAGAAGATTTCCAAAAATCAAAAGTACACATGGCTTTCGTTATTGACGAATACGGTGGAGTTTCAGGTATAGTAACGCTTGAAGACGTCCTAGAAGAAATTGTAGGAGAGATATCTGATGAGTTTGATGAAGACGAAAAGAATTTCACCCAAATAGATAACCAAACCTACTTATTTGATGCAAAAACACTTCTAGTCGATTTTCTAAGAGATCTTCATATTGAAGGTGATTTTCTTGATGACGCTAAAGGAGATGCCGATACACTAGCAGGTCTGCTTCTTGAAATTAAAGGTGACTTTCCTCTGCTTAAGGAGAAAATCGTTATTGGAAACATTGACTTTATCGTCGAAAAAATGGATGCACGACGTATTATAGAAATACGAGTGATCTACAAACAGAATTAAACAATAAACCATGAGATACATTATAATTCTTCTTCTAGCAATTACAATTTTAAGTTGCAAAGACAATGTGACCCCTAAACCCAAAGGATATTTTAGAATTGAATTCCCCTTGAAAGAATACAAAGTGACAAGTACCATCAAACAGTTTAATTTTGAATTGCCTCAATATGCTACTATAAAGAAAGAAAACACAAAAGAAGAGAACAAATTCTTTAATGTTCATTTTGAGAACAATCAGGCTAATATATATCTTAGTTATTTTAGAATCGAGAATAATCTTCCTTCCCTTATTGAGGAAGCTCACAAATGGGCATTTAAACATTCCATCCGAGCTGACGCAATAGAACAAAGACAATACACAAACGATCAAAATAAAACCCATGGATTGGTATATACGATTGAAGGAAATGCAGCATCACCAGTTCAATTCTATTTAACCGATTCAACGCATAATTTTCTTAGAGGTGCACTATATTTTAATAATGTTCCAAACCAAGACAGTCTTCAACCTGTTATAAACTTCATCAGTGAAGATATTATTAAATTGATCGAAACAACCCAATGGAATGAACAACCTTAATTTTAAAATTATCGAGGTAGAAGATGCAACAATTGCTGTGGTAGAGACACAATCAATTTCACAAGAGCTAATAGACCAATTTCTTCTTTCTCCTTCAGATAAAGCAACACTCAGTAATATTCGAAATAGTAAAAGAAGAAAAGAGTGGCTTGCCTCACGAATTCTACTACAAGGAATATTAAATCAATACCCACAAATACACTATCAAAATTCAGGAAAACCAATATTAGAGGACAGGTCACACCACATATCCATCACACATTCAAAAAACCACATTGCAGTAATCGCATCTAAAACAAAAGAGGTTGCATTAGACATTGAAGACTCACAGCGTAGAATAGCACACCTCGAGAGCAAATATATAAACTCGAAAGAACAAATAATAGATAGTGATGATTACTTTAAGATATGGTGTGCGAAAGAATCTATTTTCAAACTTTTAGACTATTCAAACATCGAGTTAAAGTCTGAAACTACCACCAATCTTCAAAACAAGACCATTACTTTTAGTCGAACAAATGAAACTTTTAGTATCCAGTTTATCCGATTCAAAGATGACATTTTATGTTATATTATAAGATAAAAGAATCCTTTACTCTTGGACTCGTTGACATTTATATATACCTTTAGTCTGTAAAAAGAATATTGATTTAAATAATATAGGAATGAGTAATCCAGTTTCACAAGCCCTGATAATCTTTGGTGCTTCAGGGGATCTTACAAAAAGAAAACTACTACCCTCAATATATCAACTTTTCATTCAGAAAAGTCTACCAAAAAAATTCATCCTTTTAGGAGCAAGTAGAACCTCTTTTTCTGATCATGAGTTCCGTGAAAAGATGATGGAGTTTCTTCCTCAAGACGAACCGAAGAAGGTGCAAGAGTTCCTTGAACTTCTTCATTATGAACCGATTCAAACGGACAATGAAAAAGATTATGCCAAATTAAAAACTAGACTTGAAATCCTCTGCGAAGAAAAGGAAGTCGAGAAAAACTATATCTTCTATCTTTCAACGCCGCCGTCTCTTTACTCAATCATCCCAAAGCACCTAGCTTCTGTAGGACTAAACGACGAAGAAGACAACTTCCGTAGATTGATTGTCGAAAAGCCTTTCGGTACTGATCTTGAAAGTGCACTCCATCTTAACGAAGAGCTAATTAAATATTTTCATGAGCAACAGATCTACCGAATTGACCACTATCTAGGCAAAGAGACCGTTCAAAACCTACTTGTTCTAAGGTTTGCCAATGCTATTTTTGAACCAATTTGGAACAGAAACTTTATTGATAGAGTCGAAATCACATCTGCAGAGAGTCTAGGAGTGGAAAATAGAGGAGGATATTATGAAAAGTCTGGAGCTCTAAGAGACATGATTCAGAACCACCTACTTCAACTTGTAGGACTAGTAGCTATGGAGCCACCAGTAGAGGTAGAAGCCGATGCCATTAGAAACGAAGTCTTGAAGGTATTTAAAGCATTCAAACCATACACCTCTGATGACGAGATCGCTAGAAATGTAATACGTGGACAATACACAGCCTCTAACATCAAAGGGAAGGCGATAAAAGGATATAGAGACGAAGAAGGAGTAGCAAATAATTCAAGGACAGAAACATTCGCTGCACTTAAATTCTACATCAACAATTGGAGATGGAGTAATGTGCCATTCTATATCCGATCAGGAAAGAAACTTCCAACTAGGGTGACTGAAGTAGTTATTCATTTCAAGAATTCCCCTCACCATCTATTTTCTGGAGGGAAGGAGCTCCCACAAATCAATAACCAATTAATCATTCGAATTCAACCTGACGAAGGAATATTAATGAAGTTCGGTATGAAAGAACCAGGTGCAGGGTTTGTAACGCAACCAGTGAACATGGACTTCCACTATAACACACTGACAGACAAACAACTTCCGTCAGCATATCAGCGATTACTTTTAGACTGTATGATAGGTGATGCCACCCTATACTCAAGAGGGGACACTGTGATAGAAGCATGGAAGTTCGTTAAACCAATACAAAAGTATTGGCAGAAAAAAGAAGCAACAATCTATGGTTATCCTGCTGGAACTTGGGGACCTTACGAAGCGGATAATCTGATCGAAGGAGAAGAACAAACATGGCGCTACCCTTGCAAGAATTTAAGTAATGATGGTTTACATTGTGAACTTTAATGATAAATCAAAATGAAAGAGCCAAAGTATATCACCTATAAAACGAGTCAAGACATTGCAGAAGCATTGATTCATTGGCTAGAAAGTTGGTTGAAAAGACGTGACAATCAAAAGACTCACATTGCAATATCCGGAGGAAGTACACCGAAACTTCTTTTTTCATTGCTACCACAAATGGAAGATATCAAATTACTTGAGAATGTTCATTTTTGGTGGGTTGATGAAAGATGTGTAACACCAACAGATAGTGACAGTAACTACAAATATTTCAAGGAATTATTCCTAGACAAAGTAAATATTAACCATAATCATGTTCATCGCATAAAAGGAGAAGGTAATCCCGAAGAAGAGGCACAAAGGTATGGTAACATTATTGAAGAGACCTTACCAACAGAAGACACTTGGCCGATTTTCGATCTTGTACTTTTAGGCATGGGAGATGATGGTCATACCGCAAGCATTTTTCCTTATCAGATGGAATTCATGACTTCTCATGAAATATGTGAAGTTGCAACACATCCCACTAGTGGACAAAAAAGAATAACACTAACAGGGTCAGTAATTAATAGAGCCAAACAAGTTATCTTTCTTGTGACTGGAATAACCAAGAAAAAGATATTCAATCAAATTAAAAATAAAGATTCTGAATCGCATAATTACCCTGCTTCACATATCACAAGTCAAAATGAAGTATTATGGTTTATTGATAAAGAGGTTGAATAATAAATATAAAAGCGGTCCTTCTCAACAAAGACCGCTTTTTTTATAACCATTTCTTCCGTCTAAAGTAGACTAGTGTCAATAGTGAACTTGAAATCATCAGGAAGATACAAAATGGATATCCAAATTCCCATGTCAACTCTGGCATAAACCTAAAGTTCATTCCATACATACTTGCAATAAGTGTTGGAGGTGAAAAGATAACGGTTACGACAGTAAAAATCTTAATAATCTTGTTTTGATCGAGATCGATTAGTCCCATTAATGTACTTTGCAAAAAATCTAAACGTTCGAAACTGAAGGCCGTATGATCAATCAATGATCCCGCATCTTTTAGTAACATTCGCAACTGTGCTTTATCATCTTCTGGGAAACGACGACTTTTAAGAATTGAAGAGATCACTCGCTGCTTATCCACAATATTCTCTCTTAATAACATTGTCGCTTCTTGTAATTTAGCAATCTCAAGAATAAGACGCTCTTCTAACTCCTGTTTGAAACGAATTCTTTGACTAATTGCATTAATCTCACGACCAACAAACTCTATTAAGTCTGCATCAAAATCGATACGTACATCTAACAGTGTCATGAAAACGTACCAACCTGTTGCATCCATTGAAGGTTGACCAACCAAACGTTCATAAACTTGATAAAAACCATTGGTTTTCTCAGAATGATAAGCAAATAGGATCTTATCTTTGAGGATAAATGAGACAGGCGTATAACCGAATTTACCATCGATAACACGCATAAAGTTAGAGTTTGCTCTAACAACTTCACCACTTTCAGAATATCGAGAACTACTCTCAATCTCTTCTGCTTTATGCCAACTTAAAAATGTGATATCAAAATATTCCTCTACGATGCTTTTTTCTTCAAATGATGGTGATTCGAGGTCTACACATAAAACCTCTTTCCCATCTAAATCCGTCAATGAATTTGATGAGGAAGAAAAGTGATATCCATTTTCATCGCTGTAGATATAATTAATCATAACTACTCTCTTTGGAAACTCATTATTCATGAAAGGATTTCCCAAAGAAACAATTCAAAACAACTATATTTCAAAAAGTTCTTCTAGAGCGCCAAAGTAATCTTCATCCCATCCTTCTGCAATATTATCATACGCTTCTTCAGGAATACTCTGCTGTTTAACCTCTACGCTCGTTCCTTTCTTATGAGGGTGTAACTTGATTGTAACAAGAGAAGTTTCATCTTCTCCAAAATACCATAACTGTTCAATCTGTTTATTGGGTTCATAACTAATTATCTTACCACAGATTGCTCCATCCCACATAGAAAACTCACCTCCAGGCTCCTTTGGCATTACTGCAGGCTCCCCTGTCCATATCTCTATCATGACTGGATTCGTCAGACAGTTATAGATATCTTCAGGTGATCCTCCTAGAGTAAAATACTTCTTGTATTCTTTCATACAATATCCTCTTTGATCAAAGAGTCATCATTCTTTCACGACACCCTTCAATATGATTTAACAAAAGAAGTCTATTTTAGATCAATAAAATCGACTTTTTTTCATCTTGCTAAAGTAGAGGTTTTTAGTTTAACACGGAAATTATCATCCGACTTATCACTAGCTTTCTTCTTATTTTCATATCCACGACCTCTAAAGGAATCCTTTTCACACAATACTAGTAAACTTAGTAGACAAGAATATCTATCATTTCATTATATCTATGGAGATAATATCCTATTTTTGTTCCAAATGTTTTAATAAGTATCATGACAAACAAAATAAATAACTATCTGAATTTAGTAAAATTCTCCCACACTATTTTCGCGATGCCTTTTGCTATTATTGGCTTTACATTGGGATATGCAGAAGAGCATCTATTTCATCTAAATACATTTCTATTGGTTTTACTCTGCATGGTTTTTGCAAGAAATGCAGCGATGGGGTTTAACCGACTTGTAGACAGAAAATATGATGCCGAAAATCCACGTACTAGTAGCAGAGAGATACCTAAAGGAATAATTAGTCCTATACATGCAAGAAATTTTGTCATCTTCAACGCTATTTCATTTATTACGACAACATATTTCATAAATCCATTATGTTTTTACCTATCACCTATAGCAATATTCACTGTACTTTTTTATAGCTACGTAAAGCGTTTTTCGAGCCTATGCCACTACGTTCTAAGCTTAGGTCTTGCTCTTGCTCCAATAGGTGCTTATTTAGCCGTTAGAGGTCACTTTAGTCTTATTCCTGTCCTATTCAGTTTTGTTGTATTCTTTTGGGTCGGGGGATTTGACATCATCTACTCTTGTCAAGACGAAGGCTTTGATTCTAAATTTAATCTCTACTCTATTCCTTCTTTTGTAGGAGTAAAAAAAGCTTTGAATATATCCAAGCTATCTCATCTACTATCTATCTGTCTCCTAATCATTATAGGAGTCATATGGCCATACAACCTAGCGACATACATTATTTCAGCAGCAATTTTCACCTTTTTAATCCTATATCAACATTCGCTTGTTAAAGCAGATGACCTATCCAAAGTAAATATTGCATTTGGAACGACCAATGGTATTGCTAGCGTACTTTTCGCGATAGGGATCATCACTTCTATCCTCATATAGTTCAACCAGGTGACAAATCAGATAAGGCCTTCCTTTCTTCAAAAGATAAGGATAGCAGATAGTATGACTAAATTAAAATAAGAAGACAAAAAAGAGAATAGTCAGACAGACTATTCTCTTTTTTGTCTTTAAATATAACATTCAAATAGAGAACATGGTTCCCCTCTTGCTTTTAGTAAAACTTATAGCTAAACCCTAAAGTAACCATCTCTCTAAATTCAAATCGATTCTCCTCTCCAACCTTTACCTCTTCACCTGTTGCGTTTTTCTCGTATATTGAGAATTTCGTATCACTATTATATCGTGCATCAAACAAGACTGTAGCATGAATATATTGACTCAACTGTATATTTAGCTTTCCTTCCCATTTGAAGTTTATCGATTTAAACACCCCATTATATTTAGAGAAGAGAGACCCATTGGTTTCAAACGACATATCTTCACTAAAAATATGCTTATAATTCACTGTTGCTGAGAAACCTGGATCCCACTGCTGTGATCGTCCCTCATCTAAACCATATGCAGTTTCATCAATTTGCTCATTATCCAAAACAAATGTAGCCTGTACTGCCAATGGAGAGATCATCACCGATAAATTAT
This sequence comes from Prolixibacteraceae bacterium, assembly GCA_028377305.1. Lineage (GTDB taxonomy): Bacteria > Bacteroidota > Bacteroidia > Bacteroidales > Prolixibacteraceae > Halosquirtibacter. Next base: position 35,928 of record JAONJW010000014.1, read on the forward strand.
TATCTGGCTTATAATCCATACCGACAGAGAAGCGTAATCGACCCGGTGCCATAAACTTACTCGTAGGATCTGTATCACTTTGATCATAATTATATCCAGGAGCCAATTGGGTCTGAAAATTTAATTCGCCAGAGTAGTACCACTTCTTGAATGCAGAAAAACCATATTTCGAATTAATCTCAAAATTATCAGTATTCTTACGCATCCCTGTATCCTTGTTCTTATTCAAACCATACTTCAAGTCAACTTTTGTTTCCCAAGTTTGGGTTGGCATATTATAATTGAAATGGTAATCACCCATAAATAACCCTGCCAATGAAGACTCACCCCCGGCAGACCAGTTGGATAATGAGGTTTGAGTGAATCCCAAACGGACCTGTCCTCCAAGCTCCCATGCCTGATGAGGTGTTTTCATGGTTACTGGCACCACAAATTCATCTGAAATATCAAAGATTTTCTCTTTTAGCTTCGTCGCTTGTTTATGCTCTGTCTCTTCAATACGGGTTAACTCAACGGCTGGATCATCGATAAAAATATTTGCATTCCCTTTACCCTGGTTAAATACCAAAACACCTAAGGAGTCATTTTGCATATTCTTCAAATAGAACCGTATAAAATTATTCTTTCCCTCCTCATTACTAGTCCATATAGAAATTTCATTCCCATCCAAGTTCGTAAATGTCACCTTGATAGAATCACGCTTTGCAAAACCTTGTAGATTCTGAATCGCCTTAAAAGCATTCTGGTTTACTATATTTACCACCGAATCATTATAGAAGTAGAGTAGATCCTCATTTCTCTGTTCAATCTCAAAACGTCGATCACTTACAATCGCTTCTGCAAAATTTTCTGCAAACTCCGAACGATACGCACTAAAAAGAGAATCTTTATATAACTCTCTCTGTCTTTCATTGTATGCGATCCTTACAGAATCTGAAAACTGAAGACGAATACTGTCATAAACTCCTAGAGATAAATCTGGACTTAACTCTAAAGCAATAAACTTTGCACTTAGGCTATCTGCAAATTGCTTTGGCACGATATCTGACACCGTGCTAAACAACTCACTTGCTGGCAACATCGGAATCGTTTTAGAACTATCAGCCACCTGCATAAGCAGTGAATCTGGGATTGTAACACCACTAGTATACAAACTATCCACCACATGGGCTCTCAAAGTATCTAAAATGGCATTTAAAGTAGTGTCATTAACATAACCATTCACCACACTCTTATCCTTGATATCCTCTACATCTCGTTTAAAAACATTGTTATAGCCAGGACTATTCATAAAATAATCCATATTGACAATCGTTGTATCTAATGGATAATCAGTAGCATGATGAATCAAGCCTCTGATGTTTTTCCTAAATTCCTGATCTACAATCCTCCACTCATCAGGAGAGTACATCAAGTTATTTAGTAGTTTAACGCTATTATTAATCGAATCCTGCTGTGATTCAGCAGGAGGCAACTCTTGTGCCATCGACACATTCGTCGCAATAAATAAACTTAATAGCGTTATTAAGGAAAGAATCTTTAAACGTAACATGAGCTATACTTATATTTTTTTCAGTTACCGACAAATTTACATAATACTAAATAAAATCAAACCACTTTCTTAGATCTTTTCGAACCATAGTTCATCCATATCAATGCTGCTGCAGTAAAGCCCATTCCAATCAATGCTAAAATAGAAGGTGACTCATTGGGTAAAATGGTCCAACTCAATAATGCACCCGAAACTGGGATCAAGAATTTCCAGATATTTATTTCCGAAACTTTCACCTCCGACCGCTGTAATACAGTAAACCATAATGAAAAAGCAGCTGCCGACAAAAAAGATAACCAAGCCAAAGAGTAATAATATGGCTCTGGGAATACAAAACCGGCGAAACCCTCTGTGGTTACCCCCATAATAAACAGACACACTCCACCCATAAACATAGTATACATTGTAAGAATCAAAGGAGGCATATTCTCGGTCTTCGATTTCACTAACACATTGACAAAACCTGAATTTAGATTTGTTAATAACAGTAGACCTACGCCAACAGCAGTCATCCAATAACTTGTTTCTGCCATCTTTCCTCCTTTTCCAAGAACCACACAGATAACCCCAATAATTCCTAAAACCACACTAATCATCTTATCTCTATTCATCTTATCCCCATCTGAATAGAAATGGGCAACCGACATCACAAACATCGGCCCCATCCCAATAATGATCGCACTAACAGAACTCGGGATCAAACGTACCCCTTGATAAAACAACGCATAATGAATCACCGTCTGCATCAATGCCAACAAACTCATATATTTCCAATGTTTCTTTATGGAGGCAACAATTCTCTTCTTATGAGGAATAAATGGTAGAATCATTAACCCTGACAACATAAAACGTATCCCCGCAAACTGAAGAGGTGGTGTATATTGTATTCCTATTTTAATCCCAACAAATGCTGTAGACCACAACAAACAGGCCACAATAGCCATCACATTGGAATTTAATAAATAATTATTTTTCATTAAACTATTTTTAATCTACGAATACTCTAGTGTAAAACATCATAACAATACTTTTATTAACACAACTAACCCCGCGACAATGTTCGATTCGATTGCAAATATCGCTTTTATTTTATCAAAGAAGGAATCCCTTTTACGTTTTTAATAGTTACGTTTACAAAACGTTATTTTTCATAAGATATCTCCTCGCCTAGCATCTGCCAATTTCTTGCTACACCACCTACTACTTGAATCAACGCAAACTCTAGACTATATATATCCAAACGAATATTTCAAAACCTACCTCAACAATTCCTTTCCTACACCTTCCATTTTTAACACACAATTTTCTTTTCCTAGTTTTCGATCTAATCTTGTCTAATCGCCGACATTTCTCCTATCAAGCACTATGATCTTCAATCGATACAAGATGGTTTATCCATAACAAGGGATAGATTTTATTCAAAACTTGATTTGAATGCAAAATAGATATATGGAGAATCTATAGCGTAAGAGGGGATGTATGGAAAGAAGTCACAGAGTCCATACTATTAGGTCTCAGAATCGATAATTAATGAAATATATGCAATATAATAAAGATTGGTTTTCAATGTGTTGTTGCCACTATTAAAAAACTAAAGAAGATCCAAAAAGGTGTATATCGTTGAAAAACACACCCTAACCTTTTAGAGCATAATAATTAAGGTGGTTAAGAAGTTACAGAGAAACTTAGATTTGTGTTAAAACACATATCACAAGGAGAGAGAGATCCTTATGTTGTACAAAAAACACATAATAAGACGGAAGAATAAATACAAAGTTTTTGCTTTAATATGTAGGTGGTGATTTGCATATAAAGGCAAACCAATATGAACCCTTTCGTTAGAGGCGAAAGAGTCATATTGGTCTACAATTAATATTGCTATTCCAAGGACTGTTTCAGCTGCAGAGTAATCCCAATCTCTTCAGAACGAATTTTTCCATCTCGATTCGGGGAACTGTTAAGAATTAAGATATTATTCTGTGCGGTTGCTTTTTTATACAAGTTCTCCAATTGCTTTATGGCTTTGAACTTGTGGTCTTTGGTATTATAGAACCACTTGCTGCTAATACATACGGTCTATTCCCATGGCATGTAATATCTCTTATCCTCATTAGTAAACACTTTTGGGTCGTTGTCGGCTGGCAATAATGGATCTCCAAGACGGAAGTCAGAAGGGAAATACCGAATTGGGTAGCCCTCCTTCTGATCTTTCGAACACACTGCATGATAGTCTGGGTTTTCAGGTAATCCTATAGACCAGTTGATTCCAATTTGACACATAGGCTCTCTTGACTTGATGGTGTTGTATATCTCCTGCAATGGCCAGCGATAGTTCGCTTTAGTCCATCCACCGTCGAACTAGAACTCAACAATCGGGATATACTTCTCACTGATATCAATCAGCTCATCTAGTTGTTTGGCACTTTAGTTTATTGCTTGTAAACCATCATCTCAGAGATGCCAAATGGATCTTGATAATCTTTAATTAGGAGTCGAACCTTTTTGGCCTTACGGGTTTTAAAATCATGGATTCGAACTCGCCCTGCATCATATTGTATAGGAAGTTTTTCCCAACTCTTGCCGTCCCATAGGTGTATTTCATAGTTTTTGAGCTTGGTTTCGAATGTTTTATTTGAATCATACCCTTTAACACTACCACCATACCACCCACATAATTCGACAAAGCCAACGCTATTGATCTCCGTTGGTTTCTCAAAAACCACCTCTAGGAAGTTGTCTTCTTTGTTTTTTGAGGAGGGGATCCAACTAAAAAGAACAAAATTATCGTCGTTAGCAAAGTCGGAGATAAAAATATCTTCAGACCAACTTGAGTTCATCTTTGCTGTTTTTGCTAAATTTCTACTAATAATAGGCGTTTTAAAAACTGAAAGCTTTAGTGACTTCCCTGGATGTTTCCACAGCTTGCCAATTTTCTTCAATTCGGTCACGGCATTGTCTTCAAGTAGACCATCAGCACTAGGTGCAACACTCAATATAAAGTTACAGTGTGCCTCATTAAGAGGGATTAGGTTTTCGTTCACGATATACTCAGCAGATTTCACCTTCTTTTCGGAATAATCGGGCTTCCAGAACCAGAATTGATCGATAGGGATTCCTGCTTGGGCAGGAAGATCATTGGTCTCCTTAGATATTTTCTGTCCTGCATTTTGCTCATAATGTTTCACATCTGTGTAAAACAGTTGCTCTGAAGGATACTTGCCTGCATTGTGTTCACTAATTAGACAATTGGGCTGTAAGGATTTCACATGGTTATAGATCTCTTTGAAAGGCACCTCTTCATAACTAATACGAGACCATGAGGCATCCCATCCATCGATGATCAAACAATCAATATCACCGTAATTTGTTAGCAGTTCACTTAACTGTTTCTTGATGAACTTGGTGTCTTTTTTTTGTATCCATCCCGATCGGATATTGTGATGGGTATCTAATATGGAATAGTATAAGAAAATCTTAAGACCTCGTTTGCGAAAGGCATCTACATACTCCTTTACAATATCACGTTTAAAAGGACTACTCATTACATTGTAGTCGGTAGTTTTGGTAGGCCAAATACAAAATCCACTATGATGTTTGGTGGTCAAACAAGCGTAAGTCATTCCAGCTGAAGCTGCAGCATCTGCCCATTGATTACAGTCAAGTTTTGTTGGATTAAATACTTCTGGAGATTGTAGAGGATCTGGCCAGTCATGTCCAGAAGAGGTGGGAATATTGAAATGTATAAACATTCCGAAACGAAGATCTAGAAAGTCTTGCTGCAGCTGTTCTAGTGACTTCTTGTTTCTGTCTGATACGGTTGATTTAGCAATACAATTAAAGCTCAAAATAGCAATAACCAATAGACTTAGCACACTTTTCATAATAGGTATTATTAAGTTTAACTTAAGGGTTTAATTTGAACAAGGTGAAAATTAGGTATGCCATAAAAAAGACAGAGAGGTTTAGAACGATATCTTTTTCCCTCCTTGTCTTTCTTTTTCACCTTTTTAGTTTAATTTTTTCATCGATTCTCTGATGGTATATTTTGTTTTCCATACAGCTATTTTCTATTTCTATTTTCTGCATCTAAGGCAGCTTGTGACTTACCGAACTTCTTTCCAGCCATCTTGTCTGCTTTAGAGATCTCAAAGGCAACAGCATAGTGTGAGACACCCTTTTTCTTTGGCATATCTACAAGAGTCGAGTTACCTTGCTGACTAAACTTTACTCTCTTTCCTGTTGCAACGTCCTTCACCACTGCATCTTTTGCGACAAGACATCCTGGTAACATTGCCTTTGTCATGTGCTCGTTCTCTCCCAAAAGTACTATGGCATAGATTTTACTGTCATCTTTCGCCTTGGTGTAACGAACATTTGCTTGACCAAATGGAGCAACAGCACGTGTTTTATAGATGGCATTACCATTTAACTTTAGCCATGCTCCAAGTCCTTGGACAGACTCAATCTCTTTCTGGTTGAACCATCCTTTCGGAGAAGCACCTAGATTGATTAAGAAGTTACCTCCTTTGGAAACCACATCCACAAGTTTATGGGTAAGTTCACGACTACTTTTAACTCGAGTCTCTTCGCTCTCGACAAATCGATAAGAGAAGCAACAGTTAACCGTCATATTAGACTCCCATGGCACCATATCTGATTCTGAAGGAATATGTTGCTCTGGAGTACGATAATTCTCCCATCGCCCTCCAATCCAACGATCGACTACAAGAATTCCAGGTTGATATTTACGACACATCTCTCCCACTTCATCCATTCTCATATCTTGATCATTATTGCTTTTGGTTGCCCAAGCACCATCGAGCCATAAAATATCAACTTTACCATATTCTGTCATCAGTTCTTCCACTTGGTTATAGAAGAAATCGGTAAACATTTTCCACCATTCTGGGTGTCTCTGGATCTTATAGTTTACGTTACGTCCTGGCTTATCGAAAGATGGTGACCAATATTGAGGATGGTGCCAATCCGGTTTAGATAGATAAGCCCCAATCATCATATTTTTTTTACGCATCTCTTTGAATAGTACACCTGTGACATCGGCATATTCTGAAGTAGCATATGGGTATTGGGGATTGGTAATTTTATAATCCGTCTGCTTTGTGTCCCACATGGAAAAGCCATCATGGTGTTTGGTGGTGAAGATGAAATATTTCGCTCCCATATCCTCAGCCAGCTGTGCCCAATGAGCAGGGTTAAACTCCGTAGGATTAAAGCGTGTTGGAAGATTAAAATAGTGATCTCTAAATGCTCTGATGTCTTTGTGTGGGGTTAACCAACTCACATCTTCTGAGACGATCGGCCATGATTCACATAATCCCTCTACAGAGTATGCACCCCAGTGGACTAAGAATCCGAGCTTTAGATCCTTCCATGCTTCTAGTTTCTGCTGTACTTTTTCGTCTGGCTCAACATAATACGCCTTATTGCGCCACTGAGCAAAGGATAGGATCGACGATAGAATTAAGGTGCTTGTTAAGAATAGCTTTTTCATTCGTTACGTGTTACTTTATTAATAAATAGTTAGTCAATATTTAAATTAAGAAAAAGCACATACTAAGCCCTTATTGACTTTATTAGATCATTTGTAATTAATTATTACGATCTTTTGATCTGGATCCATGTCTATAGAAAGGTGATATTTTAGTTCTAACAGACAACACTCATCCAATAAAAGAGTTAAGTGTGGTCCATACAGTGCTTTTCAATTATTTTAATAATACACATTAAAAACTATTCATAATATCCTCTATAACACATGACAAACCTCATAAAAAAATCTATTTACACTTATTTATGAGTTGTCATCTATCAGTTAAAGCCTATTTCTTTGTAGATAAAAACAATAAAATTGACTGAAGTGAAATAGAGTACACAACATACTATATCCAATACAAATTATAATATCCCCCCCCAAATCATAAAAGGCAGGGGGGAGGGAAAAAACACATAGATCATTGTACTAATGCTACTGAATCTTTAATGATCTTATGGACTTCTATCAAACTTTGTTGTGTGTTTATTTTCAATTTACATTTGCTCACATTGGTTCGCAAAATCAAAATCTTTATCCTTTATGGGAGCCAATATTTCTTGAACTGCCCTGACCAAGTCTAGATCTAGAGGCTCTTCAATTAGTTTGATGTTATTCACAATACGATGCGATTTGGAGGTCGAAACAAGATTGGTTGGAATATCAGGATTAGCACACCCAAATTTCAATGCCAACGTTTCGATAGTCGTTCCATTTTCGCGACAGAAGGCCGCTGCTTTTTGTACAGTTTGCTTATCTAACTCTGTTGCGGGGAACCAATCGGCAACTCCTCTCTCAGTCAATAGTCCCATCCCTAATGGAGATGCAGCAATTAGTCCAACACTCTTTTTTTCTGCTAATGGTAAAAGCTGCAACATACTGGTGTCACTCAACATATAGTGACTGTGACACAACAAGGTATCTACTTCAGCCTTTTCAATCACTTTTGGGAATATCTCAATTGGATAAGATGTGATTCCAGCATAGCGAATCAAACCCTTAGCTTTCAATTCATGTAGATAAGGAATGGATTCGTTTATCACAATATCTAAATGCTTTGCCTGCTGGTACTCAATATCGTGTAATTGAAACACATCTAAGTAGTCTACCCCAAGACGAGATAGGCTTTCGTGTAAAGATTTTTCTATGGCCTCAGGAGTAAAGTTAAAATAGCCATTTGCATAACGTCCTGCCTTAGTCGCAAGAAAATATTTATCTCTAGATACTGTTTTTAGCGCTTCACCTAATACAGTCTCTGCTACGGTATCTCCATAAAATGGAGATACATCAATATAATTTATTCCATTATCAATGGCTGCATGAACGGTCTTAACCCCTTCGCTTTTATCGGCTTTACCAAATACACCCCCTAAAGCGGATGCACCAAAGCTCAGAGCAGACACTGTCATGTCCGTCTTTCCTAGTTTTCTATATTCCATTTTATATATTTAAGTAGAACCGTTCGCAATTGTTTCCAAAGATATTATCCTGTTCATTTTGACTAAATGTGGAGAAGTATCTCTTTGTGATGTTAGAAACTTCTGCATATTCCGCAGCCAATAAGCAAACAGGCCAATCGCTACCATACATAATTCGTTCTGTACCAAATGTTTCAACAATCACATCTAATAAAGGAGTAAAATCATTCTTACACCAATGTTTCCAATCTGCCTCTGTTACCATTCCAGACACCTTACATTGGACATTTTTCAACTCCTTAAACTGACGTATTTGCTTCTCCCACAATTCATTATTTCCGAGCTTTATATTAGGCTTTGCAATATGATCAATCACAAATGAATGCTGTGGAAACTTTCGACACAATTCTAATGCTGCCGGTAGCTGATGTGGAAAAACAAGAATATCATAAGTAAGCCCAAACCGATCTAGATGTGAAATACCATGTATAAAATTCTTTTGTAACATGAACTCAGGGTCTGGCTCATCTTGAACAACATGACGTACACCACGTAAATTATTATCTATCGATAATTGTTCCAGAATTTCTTCGATTTTAGGGTCTCTCAAATCCACCCAACCAACTACGCCTTTAATAAAATTTTCTTGTGCAGCCAACTGTAACAACCAATGAGTGTTACTCAACGTTTGTAAGGCTTGTACAGCAATACACCCATCATAACTATTAGCTGCTAACAAAGGCTTCAAATCTGAAGGCAGGAAGTCTCGTTGAAGGTCCGAAAGATCCTCGCTAATCCAAGTATATTCTTGTGGTTCGTAATTCCAGAAATGTTGATGTGCATCAATTTTCATCACGTTATATTTTAATAGCCATATGCCAATGCACCTCCATCCACACTAAAATCTTGACCAGAGATATATGATGCTGCAGGAGAGGCTAAGAAGCCAATCATAGCTGCCAGTTCTTCTGGTTTCCCAAAGCGATGTAGTGGCATACGATTTAGGATCTTTTCTTTTCTCTCTTGGTCCATTACCCCTTGGGTCATCTCTGATGGAAACCATCCAGGAGACACGGAGTTAACCAGAATGTTGTCCTGTGCCCACTCTACGGCTAATCCTTTCGTAATACCCAAAACGGAAGACTTACTTGAACAGTAGGGCACCACTTCAGTGAAACCTAAAAAGGAGGCCATCGAAGATATATTGATAATACGACCAATATCAGTAGATCTCGTAAGATATGGATAAGCTGCTTGACAGCACTGGAACAGAGCCGTTACATTGATGTCATGGATATATTTCCAATCATCAACAGAAAACTCTTGTGCCTTCTGTTTAATAGTTACTCCTGCATTATTAACCAATACATCAATAGTTCCATTGTTACCTTCGGCCACTTCTTTGAACTTCAAAGCAACCAACTCCTTATTTGTGACATCAAGTTTATCGAATATAATTTCTCCCTCAAATACTGTTTTTATCTCTTTATCGGGAACTCCTCTACGGCTAAACCCATAGACTTTTGCGCCGCATTGAGCGAGTAGAATTGTCATAGACAAACCTAAACCACTAGACGCACCTGTCACAATTATGGTCTTATTCTTAAGACCATATAACTGTTCTATCTTGCTCATATTTATTGCTAATTAAGAAGGTGTTTAACCTTTAGAAACTGATGACCACTTTGGTCACCTTTGAAGGATCATTAGACCACATTTCGATGGCCTGGTGTGATTGATCGAAATCAAATGTGTGAGAAACAATATCCTCTGGATTTACTGATCCTGACTTTACTGCCTTTAAAACATTCTTAAAGTCTTCGGCATCGGAACCTCTTGATCCTCTAATATCCATCTCCTTTAAGACAAATAGTTTGGTATTGAAACTTACTGGTGCTGCACTATAACCGATATACACTACACATCCCGTAAATCCAACAATATCTACCGCAAGAGTGTATGTAAGAGGAGAACCAACTGCTTCGATCACAACATCTGCTCCCATCCCGTTAGTGATTTCATTGAGTTTGGCTTCAATATCCTCTGACGAAGAGTTGATTGTATGGGTTGCTCCTGCTTGAAGCGCCTTATCTAACTTTTCGTCTACAAGGTCTACTGCGATAACCTTTCCTCCAAAAGATTTTGCTCCAGCGATCGCTCCAAGACCAATTACTCCACAACCAATAACAACTACATTTTGATTCTCCTTTACTTGACCTCGTTTTGCAGCATGAAAGCCAACAGCTAGTGGCTCTAGGAGTGCTAACTGTGTTAGATTTAAAGAGTCGTCAGCAATAAGTTTCTGCCAAGGAACAGATAGATATTCTGTTAAACCTCCGTCTCTTTGGACTCCTAATGTTTCGTTGAACTCACAAGCATTAAATCGTTGATTACGACAAGAAGCACACTTACCACATGCAGTCTGTGGCATGATAGCAACCTGTCCTCCGATGGTGATATTGTTAGGGACATTATCCCCTTTCTCTACAACTATTCCACTTAGTTCATGTCCTGGAATAACTGGATAGTTTACCAAAGGATTAACTCCACGATAGGAGTTGAGATCACTTCCACAATATCCAACTTTCTTGATTTGAACCAATACCTCGCCTTCTTTTACAGAAGGCTTAGGTATATCTACAAATTGAGTCTTATTCTTCTCTACTACTTGAAATGCTCTCATCGGTTATCCTATTTCAGTTAAACATTCATCTTTAAATGAAAATCCCCACCCTGGACGATTGTGAGGTCTAGCCAAACCATTGTTGATCTCTAATGGATGGTCAATTAACGGATCAATCCAGTCAAAAGACTCCGCTCCAACGCCATTAGGAATAGTACATAACAGTGGAATATCATAATCTTTATAGTAGTGAGGCAATACTGGGATATCATATGCTCCAGCTAATGCAGCACTTTCACGCCAAGCTTCTACCCCGCCAATTCTTAAAATATCTGGTTGCCAAATATCTAAAGCACTTCGATCAATTAATTCACGTAAAGGTATGGTACTGTATTCACGTTCCCCCATAGCCAAAGAGATACCTGTTTTGTTTTTTAGCGACTCATATCCCCGGAAGTTGGTGTGGTTTACGGGCTCCTCAAACCAAGTGATACCAATCTCTCTTGCTGCAGTAGATAAGTTCATAGCATTAGGAAGCGACATCCCTTGGTTGGCATCCATCATGATATCCACATCTCTACCTACGGACTCGCGCACTAAACTCAAACGCTCAAGATCTTCTTTCCATTCGGGTTTACCCACTTTGATTTTTACTGCCTTAAATCCACGTTTCACATAGTTGGTAACCTCATCAATTAATTCATCTACAGAGTATGAGATCCAACCGCCACTACCATAGATAGGTATTTCCGTTTTATATGTACCCAACACTTTCCATATAGGCGCATTCAAAATTTTACAGTGAGCATCCCACATCGCAATATTGAATTGCGCTTGTGCCCAACGGTTAATTCCTTCCAGACCAAAATATTCGTTATCATCATTCATTTCGTTGAACAACGCTCCTGTTTCATTTACATAACGACCAATATATCTGGGGCCATGATCTTTGATGGCACCGACAATCGCATTAGGGCTATACTGGAAACTTAGAAGATAGGATTCACCAATAACACCTTGGTCAGTTTGAATACGTAAAACTAAGAATGAAATTTCTGTAATAGTATGTGTAGCATCCGATATAGGCTTTTCAAGTTTCGCCTTTGTCGAATAGATGTTGTAACTTTTTATTCTTTGCATAATAAATCAATTAAAAATCACATAGAGAACAAACATAATCCCTACGAGTAGTAATGCCATCAATCTTGGGTCTGTGATAGATGTAAGTTTTGTATCTGTAATGAAAGAGAGAGGTTTCCTTAATGTCAACTCATCCAATACGCTCTCCTCTGCTTTAGGTGTCACTGCACTAGTCACGAAATAGAATACCGTACAGATGGCAAACATATAGAATGCTTTAAGCATAAAGTGTATCCCCCATACATCTGTAATAATTCTTCTTCCTGCAATAGGCTCAAAGTCAAGAGAGAAAGCTACAACCCCCAATACGAACCCGAAGATTAATGTATATAAACCTGCTTTAGGTGTTCCAATACGAGAGAACACACCAAATAATAATACCGTAGATACTGGTGGTGATAATACCGCTAATAGGTCATTAATGGCTTCAAATATTCCAGGGAATTTCGCGATCAAAGGAGACCATCCAATAGCGATAAGTATTACCAATACAATGGTTATTCTTCCTATGATTAATAATGACCGATCACTAATGTCAGGACGCATTCTTTTAACGATGTCCATCGATACCATAGTACCCGCACTATTTAACCCAGATGCAATTGTACTCATCAATGCAGCAAGCAGTGCAGCCGACATCAATCCTTTTAGTCCTGTTGGCAGAATACGTAGGATCAATTCAGGTAAAGCTTGATCTGCTACAGTTATTTCATCTTTAAAAAGTACATAAGCTAAGATCCCAGGTACAATCATAATAAATACAGGTAATATTTTAATGAAACCGGCAAAGATTGGTCCTTTCTGAGCATCCTCTAGAGTTTTCGCACCCAATACCTTCTGTACAATTGTTTGATCAGCACACCAATAGTTTAGTCCTAATACTGGTATTCCAAGCCAAAACGCCCACCAAGGTAAAGGAGACGAAGCTCCTGATTGAACCATCGACCACTGGTCAGGCTTACATGCTGCTTTTAGTTCCGTCCATGAATGTACTCCAACATCAGGCAGAGCGTACATAGCTAAAATAGTCATGATACTTGCTCCTATAATAAGTATGACGGATTGAACAGCTTCTGTAATAACAACTGCTTTCAATCCTCCAATAACAGAATATACGAAAGTGATCGCTGCAATAACTACAATTGCCAAATACCTATCGATACCAAAGAATTTCTCAAACACCAATCCTCCAGCATATAAACTCACACCAATATGTAGAAATATTGCTGTTACTAACGATATGACAGCCAACACTGATCGTGCTTGAGGATTATAACGTTTTTCAAGAAATTCCGGTAATGTGGATATCTTCGTTTTAAAGTAAAACGGAGCAAACACCAAACCTAAAAGTATTAGAAGCAATGCAGCAGACCATTCGAAGTTACCCCAGACCATACCATCGGAGAAACCTTGCCCAGCCAAACCTACCATATGAATGGTAGATATATTTGCAGCGAATAAAGCAGCTCCAACAAGAGGCCACTTTAGTGTCCTTCCAGCCAAAAAGAATCCCTCACTAGATTCCTTTCTTTTGTTTTTAATTCCAGTTACTATACCGATGCCAACCACCCCAATGATGTATACAGCAAGAACGATATAATCAATAATATTTAGTTCCATTGTTTAGAATTTTCGTGATTATTAATGCTTTGGGACTCTTTTAGTGCATTACTTTCCACCTTTCCACAGCTTTACTTTCAGGGTCAGTCTTTTGAAATTTTGCAACATAAGTCTGCCACTCTTTTTCTCGAGGAAGTTTTCCCCATTTCTCGCCATCTGTTTTCATATCAAAATCAGGCTTAGTATCCATTAAAAGGAAAGCTCTATACCCAACCATATATATCTCCATATCTTTTATCCCAACGGTTTTCATATTCTCTGTAATCTCGGGCCAAGCCTTTCCTAGGGCATGTACTGCAGCATACTCTTTAAGTAAATCAGGATCATTATTGATCTCTAAAGTCATCACAGTGCGTTGATAATCCCTTGAGGGCTTAGAGATTAATTGTCCCTGTGAGGGTAGATATATCTCATTTTGCTCCATCTTATATATACGGTCAATTAGTTGATATTCACCGTTTAAGATTCGAGCAAGAGAACGAAGTTCTGGGGTCTTATCAGATAGACTATTTACTACCTCTTTACACTTATTAAAGTCTAGGTTTGGTTCTGTGTCCAGAACCACTAAATTCACCGTATCTTTTGTATAAGTACCGACATTTACTAGACCATTCTCTAAAAGTAAATCAAGTGTTCTCTTATCTTTAGACATATCATTCAGATGGATATGTTTACTACTATTCGTAGAAACAAAAACAAATCTTCTCATTTTATCTGAACAAGCCTCTTGCTTAGTGCAAGATCCTAAAGAAAATAAGCCAACTGTAAGAGCTATTAAATACCGTTTCATTATAATCTGTTTTTAAATATTTACTGGTTATTATTTCATACAATATAACCAGAAACATTGATTATGTTTGATAAAGGGAAAACGACCTTCTGTTTAACCTGATGTAAAATTACATGGGTGACGTGAGCTAAGAAATGGTCTTTTGTTTAAAAAAAATGGACTATATTTTACTATCAAACACACAAGTATAATATCGTATGACTATAATTGTAAAGACATGATTATACGAGAACAACAAAAAAATACACACAACACTACATATCAACCAATTACCATCACCACACAAGTATCCATAATACAAATTGAGATAGAAATGAACTGATGTCAAAAGAATATTTACAAATTGAACATGGTTATACTCATTAATACAAAACACCCTGTCCTCTCAACCATATATTTGGGAAGAGAAGGACAGGGTATTGAAAATAAAAGATAAATCACTACGCTATCAAGAATAATTGAGCTCCTTTGAGAGGCTTCACGGATATTATACGATCAATCAATAGCCTACCAATTATTGGTCGTTACATCGACCATTTCTGAAAGATCCTCATCCAGCTCTTTATACTTCTGCTTTAATTGTAAAAGTTCCTTTTTTAACTTATATACAACCTTACGATACCTCTTATGACCATAAATATTATTCATCTCTAAAGGATCTTTTTTTAGATCATAGAGCTCCCAATATGGCTCGGTTGGCTTAGATACTGCTCCCCTCTTTTCTAGGGGTAAACCATAAAAGAAGATCAGTTTATAACGATCCGTTCTTACTCCATAATGTGCAGGATTGTCATGATGAGCCATATGCATCCAATAACGGTAATACATAGACCTTCTCCAGTCTTTTGGAGTTTTACCATTCAATATTTGTCGAAAACTATTACCCTGCATTTGATCTGGTTGATTAACACCAGCAAAATCTAGAAAGGTTGGAGCAAAATCAATATTTAAACAGATATCATTATTCACACTTCCTTTCTTAACCACTTTAGGGTAACGAACTAAGAAAGGCATATGAAGAGACTCTTCGTACATCCATCTTTTATCGGTATAATCATGTTCTCCTAAAAACTGCCCCTGATCTGAAGTGTACACTACGATTGTGTTAGAAACCAATCCAGATGTATCCAAATAGTCAAGCAACCTACCCACATTCTCATCAATTGCTTTAACACAACGCAAGTAATCTTTTAAATACTTCTGATAAGCAGCATTGGTTTTCTCTTCATAACTCATTCCAGTTGTATCAATACATCCTGTTTTCCACCAAGACGAAGACATCCTATCGACCATATTTCGTCGCTTCAATCGCTGAGAAACAGAAGACCCATAACGCTCTCCCTTAGGACATCCATGCTCTTCATTATCCCACAGACTTTTAGGAGAAGGAATTTCCACACCTTTTAAATAGTTTTTATGCCTAGTTGCAAACTCAAATGATGCATGAGGAGCTTTCTGATGAAGCATTAGATAGAAAGGGGTATTCTTGTCTCGTTTGTTCTTCAACCAATCTAATGCAATATCTGTAGTGACATCCGTAACATATCCGGGATACTCCTTTCCTCCTTTAGAACGATCAAGCCATTTATCCCCCTTCTCCTTAAATAATGGATCAAAATACCTCCCTTGACCAGGAAGAACATTATAGTAATCAAATCCTTTAGGTTCTTTATGCAAATGCCACTTTCCAACGATGGCTGTCTCATAGCCAGCTTTTTGTAATTGCTTTGCTACATTATCGGCTTCCGGATCATAATCATCTGCTAAAGTGTAAACACCATTCACCTGACTGTACTGTCCAGACAGGATTGCAGCACGACTCGGTGTGCAGATCGCGTTAGTACACATTACATTATTAAAACGCATACCTTCATTGGCCAGACGATCAATATTTGGGGTAGGAGCTACATCTGATAGTCTTCCACCATAACAACTAATAGCATTGGTTGCATGATCATCTGACATGATAAAGATTATATTTGGTCGCTGCGCTTTCCCAAGTAAAGAAAGGCAGATAAACATGAGTAAAGTTACAGTTCTTTTCATTATTATTTTATTCGTTTGTGAGAATACCAAAGGTTTAATCAACACACCATTATAGGATCTTAGTGAGACATAAACTATCAACGCTCCAAAACAAAAAGAGCCCATCTTCTAATTTTAAATTAGTAGATGAGCTCCTATTATTTGAACCTTATATTACATGAGATTCTAATTGTTTCATAATTCTAAATGGTTACTTACTTATATACACATAGTAGGCACCTCTTTTATCTCCATTTCGATCAATTAACCAAGCCCTTACATTAGAAACACCTTTGGGAATATTCACCTTAAAAGCGGCGCAGTTATCTTTATTGTTCACCTCTTTCTCAACAATCTCATCTCCAATAACCAATTGCACCTTTACTACAGGTAATGGTTTAGCAACCTTTCCTTTTACCAAACCACGACCATATCCATAATCGTCTACGGGGTTACCGTGTCTATACACATCCGTCTGTTTGGGGTCAAGAACGATTCGATTTATTGGTTGATTCAACTCTTTTGGCCATCGACGAACGTCGAATTTATACATTCCTGACTTTGCAAATTTAACTGGCCAAAAGCCACTTCCTAGGACTCCTGCATTCACTTGCGATTGATCCCATGTATTATTTTTAGTATCCCGAATCCATCCATCTGGCACCAACTCTATTTCGTTATTCTTTCCCTTCCCAACTACTGCTAGAGGATAAGGATAGGATTTCATATCTAACTCATCCCAGTGTTTATCGTAGACCTCATTTAGGAGTTTGACAATCTCTGGATACTTTTCAGCAACATTATTCTGTTGGCTCGGATCGTCCTTTATTTTATAAAGCTTATCTCTATCAAGTAAACGCCATTGCTTAGTTGCAACAAGACTATTCCTATTTTTTATCGGCACTTCAATTGTATTCTGCTGATGCATTATCAAGTAACGATCCTGTACAGTATCCTGCTCACCTTTAACAAGAGGTGCTAAATTAACTCCATCAAACTTAAGGTGACCTTTCTTTGGAGTTTTTAAATCACAAAGATCGATCAATGTAGGAAGAATGTCGACATGGGCCGTAAACTCTGTAATATCTTTTCCCTTGTCTAAATTACCTTTAGGCCAATGAATAAATAGTGGGACTCTATGACCTCCATCAAACATCGATCCTTTGCGTCCACGCATTCCAGCGTTAAATACTGTACTTCCTCCAGAAGTTCCATTATCAGTAGAAAAGATCACAATTGTATTCTCATCTAAACCATTATCTTTTAGAAACTTTCGAAGTCTACCAATATTCTTATCTAGATTGGTAATTGTAGCATAGAAATCACGAACTTCTAACCATTTCTTATATTTGGTACTATCTATATCATCATAAGCATCATACCACTCTTTCTTTACATTCCATGGTTTATGAGGTACGTTTGTAGCTAGATAGATAAAGAAAGGCTTCTTTTTACTCTCCTTAATAAAATCCATCGCTTCATTAAAGAAATTATCCGTACCAAAACCTTCAAACTTCTCTAACTTACCATTTCTTATGTAAGTGTCATTCATTCGATCATTTCCCCAATAATCACTAGCTGAACCTGTTCCTCCATCACCATGGCCAACCCAACTATCAAACCCTCGATCCATAGGACGATAAGGATAATTGTGACCTAGATGCCATTTACCAAATTGCCCTGTTCTATACCCCGAAGCTTTAAAAAACTCAGGCATGATTGTCTCCTGAATATTTAAATGATTACGAGCATATACGGTAGAACGAACATGGTTTCTATCAGATAAACGACCAGTCATAAAGGCTGATCTTGTGGGTGAACAAAATGGATTTACATGAAAGTCGGTTAGGCGAATTGCTTCTCCATGCAACTTATCAAGATTTGGAGTTTTTATAATTGGATTTCCATGACAAGCTAAATCGCCATACCCCTGATCATCAGTTAATATTAGAATAACATTAGGTCTTCGATTATCGCCTTTGCCATGTACCATGAAATTAAACAAAAACAAAAATAGTACTACGGGCAATAACTTGTGTCTACTCATAATTATTCACTTAATTTAGTTAATTGTATTTATTCCAGTCAAAGGTATATGTACATTACACCCTCTATTATTCTTCCAAACTGCTGTAAACAAGACTGCCGGTTTACCATTTTTCAACCAAATCTGTGGACGTTCAAGGTGATGTGTTTTCTCAAGCTCTCCTCCTTCCCAGTGAATTTCACAACGGCTAATAACAAAAGGATCCGCTCTTTCCCAATCCAATCCATTGGTTGATTCAAATCGAATCAAACACTTTTGTCCAGACAAGATCCCATTTTGATCATCAACCACACATTGATACTTCCCATTTTGAAACCATAAGAATGGATCTTCAGCAGCAAAATTTGTTTCTGTGCTAGAGATTATTTTTTTATTTGTTTTAATAAAAGGACCGGTAGGTGAATCTGCCATGGCAACAGTTAAAAATATACCATCTTTCTTTCCAGAAGAACATTTGTATACCATCAGATATTGTCCATGATTATTACGCGCAACTGCCGGATTGCAGCACATTTGTGAACCAAAGCCTTCTTCAGCTAAATCGACTAAAGGTTCTTCTACCCTTTTCCATGGACCCTCGGGAGTTTCAGCTACAGCAACACCAATTCGTTGGGTTATTACCGTTCCATTTTCAGATGTTTTGAAACTGCCATCATCCTTAATTACAGGAAAATTAGATCCATTACTTGCACTGTAATAAATATAGTATTTTTCATCGAATTCGACAACCTGTGGATTAAAGGTAGACACTCCATACCAAAGGTTATCGCCTTCGGGTTCTCTTCCGAAAACAACTTCTTGAGGAGTAAATGGACCTAGAGGATTATCAGAACTAGCACGAACAATTTCACTAGTCTTGGTCCAATCTCCAAGTGTTCCTTTCCAACGGCAGTAATACAACTGATAGTCGTTATTACTCCCTTTGACCATACTAGCTCCCCAGACAATATAGCCCTCCTGTTCTAAAACCGCAGTTTTCGGTGTTGGCAATATCTCCAAGTCGACCTTGCTAGTATTGCTGCATGAATTATTACACGCAGCAAATGTAAGGGAAAATACAACAATAGTTAGGAGTCTAAGCATCATAGGTAATATTCTTTATTTCAATGTAAACTTCACACAATAAGCATGTTTACAAGGCGAAGTTTTAGGCAAATCAACATGAATACCTTTTTCCCCTTTTGAAACCTTAACCGGTTCATTAGACCCAAGTAAACTAACCTCTTTGATATTGTCAATAGTCACCCCATTCTCTTTATTAAAAGAGGTAATATTAAGAGAATTACTCTCTGGCCAACCTAATACAAAAGCATAGATCGTTTTATTGTCTTTACTTCTCGTAAAACGAATATCTTTATCGGTATAGTTGAAATCTTTACTTTCACTAAAGCCACCACTCTTCTTCATTTTAGTTGGTCCTTCACCAAACAATTTCCATGGTCGAGTATTAAAGACACCCTCTCCATTGACTTCAATCCAATCTCCAATCTCAAGAAGCATTTTCTGTGCTTCCTCTGGAATTGAACCATCTGCCTGTGGACCTACATTTAGTAGCATACATCCATTCTTAGAGATGATATCAATAAAAATATCGATCAGTTGATTTGTCTCATAATATGGATGAGTTGGATCATGAAACCAAGGACCTAGGGACGTATCTGTTAACCATGGGTATTTTGTTTGTCCACTAGCACGTCCTCTTTCAAAATCTAAGATCCCAGTATAACGCTGCGTTTTTTCTGATTTATGAAAAGCAGCAACATCTTTATTGTTAGCATCTGCCCAATTATAATAATTCGCAAACATCTTAATTTGGTATTCATCTGGGATAAGCCATCCAAACCCCATATCAAACCAAATCATATCTGGCTCATACTTAACAACAACCTCATCTACAATCTTTAGCCAATTATCAAGAAAAGCTCGTGAAGGAGGATCCATCTCATCATGTGGCTCACAATACAAACTTTTATTCTTTCCATCGGCACCATCAAACGCATAAGAAGGACGGAAATATTCCCAAGTATATGAATGATGGAATGTCGCAAGAAATTTCATTCCCTTCGATTTAATCGCTTTCGCGAGCTCTCCCGTGAAATCTTGATGTGGAGCACCATCCATACTATTCCATGGCGTCACCTCGGAATCCCACATAGCATAGTTGTCATGATGAATCGCTACAGGACCTGCAAAGCGCGCACCTGCACGTGCAAACAATTCTGCCCACTGATTCGCATCAAATTTGTCGGGCTTAAACATTTTGGTAACCTCCTTAAATCCAACTTCATTCTGATCACCAAAACGATCCTTATGATACTTAAAGGCATTGTTCTTCTTCTGGTACATACCTCTACCATGCCACTGCACACCTCCTTTTCGCTTTTGAGAACAATCAGTAGCCACCGTTACTGGTCCCCAATGGGTATAAATACCAAACTTGGCATCCTGAAAGAACTCTGGATTCTTTGAGTGTTTTGCCACCGATTCCCATGTATACTCATACGGGAGTGCTTTTTGACTCTCTTGCTTCTTACTACTACAGCTAAAAAGTAAAGCCGCCATAGCAATTCCAACTAAATATTTCATGATAAATTAGTTATATTATTTGTTTTTATTTCATTTTTAATCAAATCGTCCATATCTATTCACACCATCATCATTCCTATTTTCCTTCCCCAAAATTACCTCTGAGCTGAATCTCAACATCAATGCACCAGAACCCCAATCAGTGGATAAGTCTCTAGTTTACAATAAACCTAAAAATCAAATTAAACAAAGAGAGGGAGATGAATTAAATTTGACCTAAAAATACTAGTAAGCCTAAGGCTAAAAAATGGGATTTTGTTTATTTTTAATGGATAATATTTTACTATTCTCGACTTACTAAATATGGACACCCTTAAAAAACAAGATGGATTCACAGGACAACGAATGATCTACATTCCAGATCACGTTGAAAAACAGATCCTTGAAGATCCTCGTATTAATGACCTCTACATTACTCATATTGGACACTTTCCAAAAGCTAAAGGACAATACAGGAATCGACCAACAGGGTGCGAACAGTACATTCTATTTTACTGCAAATCTGGTGAAGGTGTGATTACAATCGAAGGGAAAGAGACTAGAGTAGAAAGTAATAATGTTTTTATCATCCCTCCAAACAAACGGTGTATTTACAGATCGTCAAACACTAAACCTTGGGATAACTATTGGATACACTACACTGGCAAAAATGCAGCACTATATACCCCAATTGGTGGTATCCCACTCTCAATTGATGAGGCAATAAATGCACGCATCGAAGACCGAATGATCATTTTCGAACAGATGCTACAAAACCTTGAACAGTACAACATTTTCGAAAATGTAATTTTTGCAAATGTATGCCTTAAATACTATCTAACTTCCATCAAACAGATCGAAAATTTCAGATTCTCTCGAGACAAACCAAGTGGAGATTATTTTAGCACTGCATTATCATTTATGACCAACAACACTGATAAACGTATCTCATTAACAGAATTAAGTCAAATATGCGGATGCTCAAAGGCAAACCTCTATAAGATATTCATGAAAAAACTCAACTGTTCACCTATGGAGTATTTTCTACAAATGAAGATACAAAAAGCCTGCCGGTATCTAGCGAACTCTGAAATGCGAATAAAAGAGATTGCATTATCCTTGGGCTACGACGATCAATACTACTTTTCTCGTCTATTCTCAAAGCACATAAAGATGTCCCCTAGTCAATTCAGAAATTACGAAAAAGCATAATAAGCACACCATATCGTAAACAGTACAGGTCACACTTTATTTAGTCCTACAAAACTAAGTATATTAAAATCACAATCCAGATGACAAGAAATTGACAAGAGATTGACAAGAGATTGACAAGAGATTGACAGGGGATTGACAGGGGATCACTCCCTAATTGACTGCGACATTATTCGTAACTCTTTTGAATTCCATTCGAAGATCCCTCACCCATTCTAGTTTTCGATGAATCAACTTCGAATG
>JAONJW010000140.1 GCA_028377305.1 Prolixibacteraceae bacterium
GAGTGTGTTCTTGTAGAAGAAAAAACAGAAGATCCAATGCCAGCTGCTGCGCCAGGAATGGGCGGTATGCCAGGTATGATGTAAGAAGATATATTCTTATAAATATTTCAAAGGTTTGTGGATTACATTCACAAACCTTTTTTTACTTTTTTAATTTATGACATTCATGCTCTGTTCCTGTATTGCCTTTAGTAATATCACATGGGCACTTTTCAATTTATCATAAATATAAGCAATACAATACTGAGTTTATGTATATATTTAACGTTTAGCGTCTGATATGACAAGAAAAATCCCCCACCCTCATAATCAACAAGATATAGCGTTGTCATAGACATACGTGGTCATGTCCCAATTAGGACAACCTCTCTACCTCATAGCAAATGAGGTTAATTTGTATTTAACTAAACAACATTTTTGCTTTGTTTGTATTCTATTAAGTCAAAGAAAAACAAGAGTAAATAACCATTATGAATAATTGGCGGAATGTCTATTCTGTCATTTAAATCTTAATTAGGATGAAAGAGTTAAGTTTAGTTATTGCAATCATGATGTCCCTTTCTGGTTGTTCTAAAATGCAGGAACAGCAATTCACACAAGAGATTTTGAAAGATGGGAAGATTGAAACAAAAACAATCGATATCGATTTTGTGACCAAAGATGGAGAGATCTTATCTCCTCACCTTCGTAGTATACACTGTACAAGTTTAGATTCACTATCATTTCCTGGGAATACCATAAAGAATGCTGTGAAACATGAAAGAACAGTCCCGTATGATCTTTTATCAACCGATATAAAAAAAGGGACTCCCACCTATTTCACCATTTTCACCGCATATCATTTTATCAAAGCCTCTAAATACTATTGTGATCTTATGTCAAAACATATGACGCCTGAGATTAAAGATGCAGATAAAGATATTACAGTGAGTATTGCCGACTACATGCCAATGGCAAACAACAATAGCCGTTTTATATTTTCAGATAAAACAGAAATAAATCCATCCTCTGTTTACCATAAAGTGGGACACCGATTTGAGGAATTCATTAAAACAAAAACGAATATTGTATATAAAACAAATAGATATATTGGTATTGGTTTTATGGAATACTTCACTGCATCATTAAATAATTCTCCAAAAATATTTGAAGGGTTCGTTCCAGAAGCAATGGTAAGAGATATCTCTAAACCAGCGGTATATCCAATGGATATGGAGAGAAATAGTCTTTACAAGGGAATTACATTAATGAAAGAGTCTTTTATGGATGTTTACAACCAAGAAGGGTCGGCAATGCGTCAATATGTTGACATTGTACTAAAATCAGAAAATGTATTAAAAAATCGTCTTGATACACATCTAGCGGCATTGTATATCTCTTATCCTTTGTGGAAAATTAGAGACACAATTGGTGCAGAAAAGGCAGACCTATTAATTATGCACGCATGGTCAATAGTAGGAGATCAAGGTCGAAAAAATAGTACTTTCTATTCCCCAAATAATGGGGAAGAGGTAAGTGATGTGGTAAACTGGTACACAGTACTTCATGCACTACTTGCTGCAGACAATATGGACTTTAATGGGCTGAATCATAAAATAATTAGAAATATCTTTGCTAGTGTAAACTACCCTGTAGATAGAGTAGCTGATTAAAAGCGATAATTCTATATCCTATAATATATACAGAAGCTCTTTTATTAGTGCTTCTGTATCATTTTTTACATTAACATCTATTACTACTATAAAATACTGGAGTGTTTAATATTATTTTGCTAACTTAATAGTGTGATTAAAACCGAAGATCACCCGAAGAGTTTAAACGCAAAAAATATTAATATGAATACAGGTTCCCCCGAAATAGCATACTTAACTGTAGTCATCCCTGTTTTTAATGAAGAAGAAAGTCTTCCAAGAGTCTTCACTGAAATGACTCAATTTATTAATACCTCAGAAAAAAGAGTTGATGTACTATTCGTTAACGACGGGTCGACAGATAATAGCCAACAGATTATAAATCAAATCTGCTCTCAGTCAATTCCATTTCATTTTATAGAACTTCAAAATAACAGTGGCTTAAGTGCTGCTTTAAAAGCAGGGATAGATTTTTGCGAAAGCCCTTTTATTGGCTATATCGATGCAGATCTACAGACCTCCCCCATGGAGTTTATTAAACTCATGAAATACTGCGAATCGTATGAAATGGTTACAGGGATCAGGCAAAACAGAAAAGATTCATCTACTAAAATCATCTCATCCAAGATAGCAAATACCATACGCAAATGGATAACCAAAGATGGGGTGTCTGACACAGGTTGTCCACTAAAAATACTTCAAAAACAGACCGCAAAGAGAATCCCTATTTTTAAAGGAATGCACCGATTTCTTGCCGCATTGGTACTATTACAGAAAGGGAATATCAAAGAGGTTGCAGTCTCTCACTTTGAACGAATTGAGGGAGAAGCAAAATATCATTTTTGGAATAGACTTTTAGGCCCTTTTGCCGATTTAATTGCTTTTGCATGGATCAAAAGTAGGTACATAAACTATAATATAAAATCAAGTGATTTAATCCTAACCAATAAATAGAGATGATTGAATTCCTATATAACATGATACATCAAGATCAATGGTATGTCTTTTATATTGGTCTATTGGGCAATCTTCTGTTCTCCTCAAGACTACTCATTCAGTGGT
>JAONJW010000141.1 GCA_028377305.1 Prolixibacteraceae bacterium
CTCTAATAATCATTATTGGGTTTGCGTTTGGTTCCATATTTATTAAATCAAAAAAATATCATGAATAAGTCTTTGTTTTTATTCGTATTTGCTTTTGTTGCTGTGTTAAATTTGAATGCGTCTACTGATAAAACCATACATTTTAGTTTGCCATCGATGTCTGTGACATCAGTTTCTATGAATGTAGAGTATGGGAATGTGATTTTTTATGAAACCAAAAATGATTCTCTAATCGTAGATGTTCGAATTGTAATGGATAACATTGCTGAGAATAAGGCAACAAAAGAGCTGGTGAACTATAATGTAGTTCATCATATCAAAGATGGTGTACTTAATTTACATCAGACCAGAGGTAATGTTACCAATACGGTAAGAAAATATAGATTTAATTATAGGATTGGGGTACCTAAGTTTTATCCATTGTCTATTCAGTCACTTTTCTCCTCAATTGACATTCCGATTTGGCATGAAAAAATTGATATAGATGCTACTTATAGTCATTTAAAGTTTCATAATTTAGTTGGGAAGAAAAAGGAAGGTACTCTAAAACTCAAATCTACTGATGTGGTTGCAGATACTCTTATGATAGGAAGTGTGCTTTTAGATCAAGGTTCTATATCTGCCAATGTGATTCATGAGTCATCGATAAAAGCTTCTTATGCAAAAGTTAATATTGACGACTGCCTTCAAATGTCTATGACAGGTGTGTCATCACAGTGGAATCTGAGGAAGGCAAAGAATACTAAATTCAACACCAAATATGCATTAGTCAAGATTGATGAAGTTGCAGGTGATGTTTATGTGACAAATTCATTTGCACCGGTGTATATTCGCTCCATTAATGAGGATTCTGCCACTCTAAATGTTAAATTAGATAAAGGAGATTTGTATCTTGGTGTGAATTTTGATATATTCAATTATGTTTATGTATCTCTAGATAATGCTGCATTAGATAATGATATAGATAAAACTGACTTTATAAGGCGAAAAGGACTAGGTAAGGATATATTTGAGATGAGTAATCCTGGAGCTTCAACTTCTAAAGTCTATGTTGATCTGAGATACGGAACAATGTATAATCAATAAAGGATTTTTATGTTTTTGAGAAGAATAACAATTGAATATCTTTTTCTGTGTGTATTGGCCTTATTTTCTTCTACGGTCATTGCTGCGACTAAGGGAATTAAGGTTCAGCTTAGAGGTAATGGTCAGAATGATAAGTTGTATCTAGCCGTATATCAAGGAGAGAATATATCATTACTTGATAGTGTTCAATTAAAACAAGGTGTTGGTGTTATTCCAAGTAATAACATTAAAGGGCCAGGCTTGTATAAAATCTACCTTGACAAAGATAAGCATCAAGATATTCTTCTTGGAAGAGATTATGATCTAACCATCAATGTAACTTCCGATACCGGATTTAGAATTGATGATGTCAAAGGAGCTGAAGAGCCAGTGTTGTTTTTTAAATATGAGAATAGGCTACAAGAAGCACGCAGCTCTTTGGATTTTTATCGAAAGCAATATAAAAAGTATCAGAATAATAAAGATAGTATTGCTGATATTCGCCTGCAAATGACTGCCTTGAATAAGGATGTTAGATCTTTTATCTCTAGTCAAATTGACAAATCCAATACTTCGTTTTATGCAGATTTCATCAAAGCAACTCAACCTGTTGGTCTGCCTGAGTCTCTGTACGGTGATGCACGAAAAGATACAGTCTTGTGGGCGAAACAGTACCATTTTATGAGAAATCATTTCTTTGATCATATTAACTTTTCTAATAATGGATTGATAAGGTCCCCTGTCTTGCAAAGAAACCTTGATAAGTATCTGAAAGATATATTAGTTCCTTTGCCTGATTCAATTGGACCAGCTCTTTTGATGGTAATTGAAAAGAGTAAAGCGAATCCTGATATCTATAAGTTTGTGGCTAATCACCTGCTTACATCTTCGATTAATTTAAAAATCATGGGGATGGATAAGGTGTTTGTTCAAATCGCATCGCAAAATCAATTACGTTCAGGACAAACACTTTTAGATTCTGTCAATTACAAGAAGGTTAAAGATAAAGTTTTGGCTGTCATGCCTGCACTAGTTGGTGTCAAAGCACATAACTTGAATTTACAAAATACTGAAAATAATGATGTCTCACTTTATAATCAACAAGGTGACTATCATGTGCTTGTTTTCTGGGATCCAACCTGTGGACATTGTAAGAAGCTCGTCCCTGAATTATATAGCAAAGCTTTTACCAAATATTTTGGAGAAGGTGTCGATTTTATGGCTGTAAATACACAACAGGATGTTGATAAATGGACCGAGTTTCTTAATGACAAAAACATTACTCAATGGAATAATGTTTACGATAAGTATGGTAATAGTTTTATGCATCACTATTACAATATTACTACCACCCCTAAGATATTCTTGTTAGATCACGAAATGAAGATTGTTGCAAAAGATATTGATGTTGATACACTAATGGATATCTTGGAAGAGAAGCTGAATTAATGTGTGTATATGAATTGATAATTAAAATTTTATGAATATGAAGAATTTAAGGTTTTTTCCTATAGTAGTTATTTTATTGATGTTTTTTATTGGGTGTAAATCATCTAAAGAGGTAGTAAAGAGCTCTTCTGAAGAAGAGGTTTT
>JAONJW010000142.1 GCA_028377305.1 Prolixibacteraceae bacterium
CTAATAATGTCAGGTAAAGCCATGGCTTATTCTGCTGCACCACTTCTATATGGTTTAAAGAACTTCTATAAAAATATTCATGTAGTTGGGGTGATTTTTAATTTTGTGAAGACTGAAAGTCATTATCAGTTTCTTAAAGAAGCAGCTATTGACGCTGGGGTTACTCCTCTTGGTTATATACCACCAAATGATGAGATTAAAATATCATCTCGACATCTTGGGCTTTCTATTGATGAGAGTAGTGATTTCGATTCGATTATTGAGAGTGCTGCTGCCCATATATCTAAGCATATAGACCTTTCTTTATTACTAGAAAGAACTGCATGTGAGCATTATTATGGTGTCAAGGTTGACAAGGATCTTTTAGAATCAATCAAGCCTGAGAAGGTGATGGCTGTGGCTCGAGACGAAGCATTTAACTTTATTTATCCAGCCAACATTGCCCATCTAGAGAAATATTATCAGGTACAGTATTTTAGCCCCCTAAGAGATAAAAAGATACCTGTTGCTGATGCTGTTTATATTGCAGGAGGTTATCCAGAGATTTACCTAGAAGGTCTTTCACAAAACCTTGAAATGAAACAATCCATCAAGGATTTTGTCGATGATGGAGGAAAGCTTTTTGCCGAATGTGGGGGAATGATGTACCTAGGAGAACATATTTGTGATAAAGAGGGGATGTCATTTCCAATGTGTGGTGTTTTTGCTTATGATACAACCATGGAGGATATGAAATTGCACTTAGGTTATCGTGATATATCTATTGGAGAGTATAATATTAAAGGACATGAGTTCCACTACTCTCATTGTATAGAACATCAAGTAATTCCAAGTGTGGGGATAGTCAAAACAGCTCGTGGGAAAGAGGTGAATACCCCGATTTATCAATACAAAAACTGTTTTGCTACCTATATACATATGTATTGGGCACATATAGATGAGTTTTTTGTGTTTAACTCCTAGTGGGGGTTGGAAAATATTTTTATACAAGAAATTCAACTCATATATAAGATGCTCATCGATAGGTGTATAAAGTACGGTTTCCTTTAAGTGTCGGTGAAAAGTAGTTTCAGTGTTTAATTGAGGGGGGATTACTAACAGGGAGAGTTTTGTTGTCAACTTGGTTGTTGACTAGAATAAAAAGCTAATGAGGCTTGAGTTATCGCAAAGGTGCAATTATGATCTTTGTATAAACCCTAGTCGAGAAAAACGGAGTCAGATGGATAAGAGCAATGAAGTATTTGATTTTTTCAGTAATAAATTTCCGTTTAATCAAGATGGATTGAACGAATTCTCCAATGCATTTACAACAAGGGAGTATAAGAAAGGATCTATAATTCCATTTGCGGATAATCGTGTGCAATATCTTCAGTTTTTGGAAGAGGGAATTGGTCGAGAATATTTTGCGATGGATGATAAAGAAATGAATACTTCCTTCATGTAGGACCTCAGTTTATTACTGATTTAATGCTCTTTTAAAGAAAACTACTACGAAGAAATATCTACAGTGTCTGTCCGATGTGGTAATTAAGGAGATGGATATAAGTTTGTTTGCAATGTTCTTGAGTAAATATCAATGTGGAAAAGACTTCGTTTCAGAGATATTTAAAGAGATTATAGAGCAAAAAGAGAAAAGTGAATTTAAACACTTTAGATACACCCCAGTTGAGCTGTATCAAGATCTACTTGAGAATTAATCTCTTTGGTTAGAAAAGATTCCTTTATACCATATCGCAAGTTATTTACGTATGACTCCTGAAACTTTAAGTCGAATTCGTAACAGAATATGATTTCTTGATTTGGATCAAGGCATAGCATCTTTCAAGCTGCTACTTTCACAATGTAATCATTAAAGGAGTATGAGATGAATGAGGTTGAAAAATTACTACTGTAGGGAGAGATCCCGGTGAACTGTTATATTGTTCAGAGAGATAATTCTTGTTTTATTATTGATCCTGGGTATCAGAAAGAGCGTATTCATAATTATATCCAAACTAAAGGATATAATGTTAAAGGCATTCTACTAACACATGGACATATTGATCATATTGAGGCTTTAGACTGTTTTGATGTTCCTGTATATATTCATAAGTTGGAGTATCCGATTTTAGTGGATAATTATCAGAATGGTTTCGCTTTCTTTGAAAAAGAACCCTCCTACACATTCGATTCTTTGGATATAGAACTAATTGATGAAGGCACTTTGATTCCATTAGGGGATGAACATTTTGAGGTGATTCATACCCCTGGGCATACTTTAGGAAGTGTGTGTTTTAAAATCGGACATGAGATCTATACTGGAGATACGCTTTTTATTGGCAGTGTTGGGAAATGGGATCGTTCAACGGGAGATATTAATGAGTTAAAAGATTCGGTGTTAAGACTAATGGATGGTCACCACGATTTTATGTTGATTCACCCTGGACATGGTAAGAGTAGTATTATAGGACTTAAAAAACAGTTTAATCACTTTTATCGTGAGTGGTCTAGTACGACACTTGCTTTACCAAATTCAGAGTAGTCATTCGATATCGATCATCATCGATTTGAGGGAAGAATTAGCATATTCACCAAATGTTTTTATTCAAACTTTATTAGTGATACTGGTGTTTACTTAAATAAGTGAAATT
>JAONJW010000143.1 GCA_028377305.1 Prolixibacteraceae bacterium
AACCAACATCCCTTCGTGTCTTTGTGACTTTGTGGTTCTTTCTCCCCTGCGCATCAACCACAATAAATCTGTTTCATCTGTCCAATCTGTTTCATCTGTCCAATCTGTTTCATCTGTGTACGATCCTTGCGCATCAACCCAAGTCTATCCTATCGACTCTTGTTAGCGATAAAGTAGCTATGCTTTTTACCTTTCAGCTCGAAGGTGATCCGTTGGGTTTTGGGCAGACGTGATTTACCGTTATAGATATTTCGCACTGTATAGTTCTTGATATATTTGCGATTTTTGCGGACCAATCCTTCAATCTCTGCAAAGGTACCTTTGTTGACCCTTTCAAATTGAGGAACGATATTGATTCCCTCACTAATTCCCCCCAATGAATTGGCAATCATGTGTCCTCCTTGATAACGTTTGGCTCTACTCTTCCCCACTGCTTTCACCACGGCCTCTCGCTGCATCTTTGCACTTCGAGGCACGATATCTGCTTTGGCAAAAGCAGGCAATGAGGCTTCAATAGGTCGTGCCATGGCATCCGTGACATACTTGCCACCATTGGCAACATAAGTGGTGTTGGGCAGCAGATGATCGATATTCAATAACGGATTAAGGGACGATCTATTGGCGCCTTTAGATACCCACAACGCTTTAACCACCGTCTGTTTTCTTGTTCGCACGACACGTGCTAGCTCTTTGCCATCGGGCGTAAGAATCTTAAAACGCTTACTTCCCCCTTTGATGACATATTTTCCAGAAGCTACCAGATCGTCAAAAGTCTTTGCTCCCACTTTCAACATTTTCTTGGTCGCTCTCTTTCGGGTGCCCTTCCCTACGGCTTTGACCTCTTTCTTCGAAAGGTATTGAGAGCTCTCTTTCAAGGTCGACTTACAACCAAAAAAGAGCAGCAGGAGAACCAGAATCTTAAATATCTTTCCCATGGCTCTCTAATATTTCTAGGTTATGATCTATCTGCTTATGTATCTCTACCATCATCTCTCGCTTTATCTCTGCCTTCATATGCAGGTGTGCCCAGTCGTCACAAAAAAACATCGCCACAATAAAGCTCACCGCCGCAACCCTTTTGGACCATTTCCACACTTTAGCAGAGAAAGCATCTACTCTCTTACGTCGTTTGTTACTCCATCGTTTCCATCCGCCATACTTGAACTGATAAGTGACATATAAAAAGACAATCAGGGGCACCAGTAAAGAAGCGACACCAAGAGTCACAAGAAACTCCACAACCTCCTCTAACACCAGAAAAATACCAGAGATAGCAATCTTATGCGAATAGATGTCGATCACCGGCTGGCTATCAATCTTCTCTACTCTAATCCTGACCTTATCTTGGCCTACTGAAACAAATGCATCCTCGAGGTTGTGCTTGATGATCTTGGTCACCATCCTTGGCTTATAATAGTGGAACCAGATACGCTTCACCCTTCGCTGCATCTTCTTATCTCCCATCTCGTAATAGTCGCGTATGTTACGCCACCCTAAAAAACCACCATTACGCTCTAATGAGTCATTAAGTTGCGTGTAGGCCTTATCAATATAATCGCCCGCATCCGACATAATTAATGTCTCGGTGTCGTTAAAAATTCGTTCTTTCTCGCTCTCTTTCGTCTCACACCCAACCACTAAGAAGAGCAATAGTAGTATCGTTAAAAACCGTTTCATCGTCTGTTCTATATGATATATATTCTATGTATAGATAAAGTGTTAAATATCATAAATTATGGTCAAACACAAAACATAACAGCAAAAGAATTTAATCCCCACAATTAGAACGAACCCGATGGTTTTTCTCTTATTTTTTTAAGAAACATCTAAACCATAAGAAGGTACATGCTCACGCAACGATAAACTGATGAGATAGACTGCACCGACATATCCACCTAAAACATAACATCAGAGAAGATACAGTCACGAATTAAAAGGTGATAGTGGCTATAATGATTACCAATATCTTATTTTCTCAAACGGTTGGCTCCCCAAAGTATTACCAATACTCCAACAATAATTCCAATGACAAAGCCGTTACTTGAGCCATAAAACATACGGTAACGAGTATACTGCAAATAGTGATAGGAGTTAGACAGATACCACCCGAAGAATATTCCCAAACCTGTTCCTAAAAATGTATTCACCCCCCCCTTAAATCGAAAAGTACGGGACGTTAAATTTAACCACATGGCTCCTAGTAGAACCACCAATATAATAAGACGATGCATATATTAAACCTTTATAGTTAAGATCCACCAAAATACAACATAATTATTTAATCCCAACCACAAAGAGATAAAAATGGGAGACACGAAGTGTTGATTAATTTTAGTGCGAACACACAGGTCCGCACCCTAAGAATGAATGGTTGTGTAAGACATAAAAATCGATGAAAATCTGTTTCCCATCCCCTGCACCACAACCAATCCAATGTAGATAAATGAGATGATGGCATCGAACTTTCATCCCTTGCTAGTTTGAGAATAATCTTTTCCTAGGCTAGAGACTGTAGCACCTTCTGTGCATGTTGCAACATAAACCAAAAGATCCGTGGTCTATCCCTTGCGCATCAACCCTTCGTGTCGTTGTGTCTTCGTGGTATATTACATCCGTGGTCTATACTTTG
>JAONJW010000144.1 GCA_028377305.1 Prolixibacteraceae bacterium
ATCCTATTAAAGCACCCCATAGAATAATTTTAGTAAAAAAACTTGTATTATTTTTGGGTCCACAACAGCTTTCAGTCTTTTGAGGTTCACAACAACTTTCTTTCTTTTTGGGAAAATAAACTAACTTAAATCCATACAGAATTGACACAAATGAAAGTGCAATAAATACACCTTGATATTCAGCAAAAAATGCTAATTGAGATGAACCTATTCCGACCATTGCAAGAATCGAGACTAAAAGTGGAAAACCACAACAAGTAAGCAAACCAAACCCTGACATTACAGCTGTCAACACAGCCATCAATGAAACCTTAAAACCTTTGTTCATTTTCATATTCAATCATTTTTCAATTAAAACTTTCTCTAATGAAGACGAATAATATTATGAAAAGACACAAAAAAAGAAGGACAAATGAAATTGCCCCTCATTACACATAACTTAAATCAATGAGGACATAGGTCCAAATAAGATTAACAAAAGATATATTGTCAATACCATTAAATAGATCCACCTTGAGGTTGTCACTATATCCAAATCTTTTAGAATTTTTTTTGTGGATAATCTATAGGCAAAAAACAACCCTGAAACGCCTAAAATCATAACTAGTGGAGATATCCGTGACATATGAGTGAGCTGAATATCTCCTTCCATAATTTTCTGCGCATTTATTATTCCATAAGGTTTTTCTAATGCATATTTCCAAAATGGCAACCTTGAAGTAGTCTTTAGCAATGCTTTAAATACATGTCCAAATGCAACCAATGGAAGGATGTATAGTGCCGTACGTTTAAGAATCGACACAAAACTGTGACGCTTTTTCTCTATTAAATATATAACAGAACTAAATAGTGTGTAAAAACATAAAGGCATCAATACGAAAACAAACAATGTATTAAATAACTTCTTTCCAGCATCCACTAACCCCAATTGCTCTATAAAGTAATTAGGGAGCACATGTAACATCTGATCACTCAGACTCCAAGATGAAAGGACCTCATAACTTATAAATCCTGTCAATAATACAATCATTCCGACTTCTGCCCCTTTTATACTTGATGAAATGGTTCCATGATATGCTCTTTCCACCTTCTGTAGAGAAACATTCTGATGACTACACGATTTTATACACTGTGTACACATAATACAAGAACGTGACTGTACCGAAAGATTCTTTGGATACAAATTTGAAGTACATGAACGTTGTAAAAGATTGTTCCTTTTATCTTTTGACACACAAGACATCTCTTTACAACTTAAACATTGGGAGGTATCCTTCACACGTATCCCCCATCTCGAAAACAATGAATAAAGCCCCAATAAATTCCCTACGGGACAAAGATAAGAGCAAAAAGAACGCTTATCAAAAATTATCGTCGTAATAAATGCTAGCCCAACTAAAGTCAATAAATATAACGCCATGCCATGTGGAACACGATGAATGCTCAACGTTTCAATTCCAATTAACAATATTACTGAATACAAAATGGTAATTCCCCAACCATTTCTCATCCACTTTGGCACCCTCTTCTTTAAGCTCAAGAAAGAGACACAATGCGTAATAAATTCTATTGGACAAACAGTACACCAATGTCTTCCAAAAAAAACAGCAGTAACTACAATTAGAGGCCACCAATATGACCAAACGACAAGAGTTCCTAAATTCGTATTTCTTAAAATCTTAGCAAATTTGACATTCTCTGTGGTAACCCCTATTCCAAGTGATAAGATCACAATAAATACAATCAGTGAAATCACTTGAAGTATAATTGGAAAATATTTATTATTATATATTCTTTTAAACATATCTTTTCTTTTACAAATTCAACTGCCTGATTAAATCATTAATTGTCAATAACGCAACAGGAGGTGATTTACTTGTATAGTAAAAGAATGTCGATATATTCTTATAGGAATACTTATACAGAAATTGAATCGATTCGTTAACTTGCCCTAGACTTATACATGACAGGCATACTACATTCGTAACAGCAAGGCCAAAAGGCGATATTATTACAGCTTGCGTTTCTTTATCATAATACTTACTGTGGACAACCTCCTCAATTATAGAATCCGAGATCGGGATAGAAGTAGTATTGTCACATACTAATAGGCTAATACAAGTAGAATCGATATCAATTTCATGAATATGGGGTATCATTTTCTCTACATTTCCCCAAAGTATTAGAAGTAAAGCTCCCCAATGGTATATTCTATTTGTTGTTATATGCTGATATATAGATCTCAATTCTCAATATATTTTGTACTTAATCTATTCGTGACGAACTTACATAACATAACCTATTTACAATTAAAGATTACCACAATAACTTTGGTTATAGCCATATTACTTTCATTAGGACAAAGAAATAAATGTACAATCCCACTTTATGGTATATTTGAAACAGAAATGGTCTAATTGAAACATAAATTAATACAGAATGATTTCAATTAACAAAATCAAAACAGCTAAATTGCTATTATACAAACCTCAATAAGGATATTTACATCCTGTAAAAGAAATGAGTATAGAAACAATCCTTCATCATTTAATGATCCGAATTTCCATTCAATAGATGGTTG
>JAONJW010000145.1 GCA_028377305.1 Prolixibacteraceae bacterium
GGTCATGGATAAAACGGATAAAATAGACCACAAAGGCACGAAGGGTTGAAGTACAAGGGATAGGCCACGGATCAGACGGATTCTCACGGATTCTCACGGATTTTTTTGTCACTGCTGCAATATGCACTGAAGGTGTACAGTTAACAGCCCAGTGCGAAGCGCTGGGTAGATATATAATCTAATGATATGAGGGCTGAAAGTCCGATTATTTTGGGATGGAGGAGCGAGGCGCGAGCATCGCGCCTGTACGATGCAGTAGTGTCGATCAGGAGCTCGGCGATCCCAGCGTTTAAAGTGCACGGCAATATAGTAGATCGATTGAACGGAATTTGTGAGGTGATTCTGGGGCTAAAGGGGTACTGCGTTGGGATACCCAATTTGTATCTAAACGACTAGTAATAATTTTGCGATGTATATTTTATGTAAAATATATTACTATTTTTGAGTATCATTTTAATCTAAATAACTATGAATACTTATAGGAAATCACTCTATCTTGTACTTTCACTTCTCTTACTACTTCAAAGTTCATGCGTAAAAATTACTCTAAATTACGATATCGAAGAGAAGACTATAGATGGAAAGACGTATTATGTCATTGACAGCCGAGAAGACCTTGTTTGGTTGAGTCGAAAGGATTGTTATGGGTTGAATCCACATGATGTAACCCTTTCAGAGACTAAAAAAGAGAAGATGTTAATCTCCAAAATGAGAGCCAACTATATCCAAACCTGTGATATCGATCTATCTCCCATATATGTAGAAGGACGAGAGGATAGTATCAATGCAAGCTTGATCTTTCAAGGGATTGGAGACGAGGATCTTCCGTTTGCTGGGACATATGATGGTCAAGGTCATAAGATTACTAAGATGACTCTAGATAGGCAAGACTCTAGTAATGTTGGGATGTTTGGTGTTATATTGGAAGGATCAGTAAAGAATTTAAGGTTAGAGGATTGTGTTATGCATGGAGATGAGAGGGTTGGCACACTCTGTGGTTGGTCTGTAGGTTCCATTCTTGCAAATATTCACTCTTCAGGACAGATAAATATCAGTAGTTCAAAGGCGGGAGGTGTTGTCGGTGCTCTGGATGAGAGTGCAGTGTATAACTCTAGTTTTGATGGTCAGATCAAAGATGTCTCTAATTCCTTACTCATCGGGGGTATTAGTGGAGAGTGTGCAGGATCAAATATTATTAATTCGAAGAGCACTGGAAAGATATATGGAAATAATAGGATAGGGGGTATTTGTGGCGATTTAACTGGTTCTTTACAAAGGAGTCAATTTATAAAAAGCATCAAGAAAGGATCGATTATTGATTGTTACTCTAATATGACGATTCATAGTAACAGTATGGCTGGCGGTATTGCGAGTGATGGTAGTCAATGCCATATTACAGGGTGTACATTTGCTGGTAATATCACCTCCAAAAAAGGGGGTGGTATCCTAGGTGATGGATCAGATGTTATGATTGTGCAATCCGCAAATATGGGCCAGATAGAGTGTGATGGAGAATCTGATAGTAATGTTGGAGGTATAGCTGGTAATTTAACCAATATGTATAAGGATAGTATCTCGACGGTCCACCAATGTTATAATTATGGAACTGTACTAAGTCGCGGTAGCGTTGGGGGGATTGCGAGTGAAGCATATGAGTCTTCTATATCGGATGTTTATTCAGATGGATTTATACAAGGAAAGAAGAGCTATACCGGAGGAATTCTTGGTTTTGCTCGTCCCAAAACAAAATTAAGTGGTTTCTATTCTACGGGAACTGTGAAAGCAATACGATATGCATCTGCTGCGATCTCTACTTATTATGGTACACGAGTTGTATCGAAATTTGAAGAGGATTTGTTTAAAAAAATAGCAGAAGATATGGGGGGTGCTCTGAATTCAACCGGTCTAGTGGTAAAAACGTCTAAACAAGGAGATGTTGTAGCGTCTGCTTGTAACAATGGGTTGTGGTGTGTCGAATCGACAGGACAGAGAAGAGCGATCAACAAGATAAACCACCTTGGGGATAAGATTGATGTTGCCCCTTTGAAGTATGAGCAAATCCAAGGGAGTAAAAAATTGACCAATAAAAATTGGTGTTCTAATGTAGGGGATCGTAAGTTATTACCATTTTTTGCTTGGCAACCCGTAGTGATCCAATATACAAAACCTAAGGGTTCAACGGAGATCGTCGTATACAACAACAAAAATAGCTGTAAGATCAAACAAGTGGGATATTTGGTGGGTAATGAGGCTATATTTGATTTTGATACAGATGCTATGGTCAAGATGGATTCGCTAGAAGTCGGAGAAGGTCAGTGGATCACATTCTCAGATAATGAAATACAATCCAAAGGAGAATATATGCGTCCTTTTGCTATTGATACAGAGGGCCAAGTATGGTATGGGAGTTGTCGCTCCTTTGATTAAGTGGCCACGGATTTAAAAAGAAGCCCGAAGGCACAAAGGATATTTGGTTGATGCGCATGGAATGGCACACAGATTTTATTGGAGGATGCGTAAGTGAAAAAGAAGCCCAAAGACACAAAGGCACGAAGGGTTGAAGCGC
>JAONJW010000146.1 GCA_028377305.1 Prolixibacteraceae bacterium
GGGGTCTTCTCTCTAGAGGTGGAGGTGACAAATAAAAATAGATCGACAGCACGTAAAAATGGTGTCTCATATCAGTTGATCGACGCAGATCAAAAGGTTGTTTTAGAGGGGACAACAGATATCAAAGCCATTGGAAGAGGGAAAACTCAGAAGGTTGGTTTTGATGGAACCCTTCCTCTAGTGAAGAAGTGGTCGGCAGAATGCCCTAACCTATACACCCTACTTATAACGCTAAAAGACAAGAATAAAAAGACTTTGGAAGCCACTGCAGTTCAAATTGGATTTAGAACATCAGAGGTTAAGAATGGTCAACTGTTGGTTAACGGAAAACCTATCCTACTAAAAGGTGTTAACCGTCATGAGCATGATGCGAAGTATGGTCACGTGATCAATGAGGCTTCTATGATCGAAGATATTAAGTTGATGAAACAATTTAATATTAACGCTGTGAGAACTTGTCACTATCCAGATGATCCAAAATGGTATGCACTTTGTGATAAGTATGGTATCTACCTTTATGATGAAGCTAATATCGAATCCCATGGATATGGATACGATCCTAAAAATACGCTAGCAAACAAACCGGTGTGGGAAGATGCTCACCTTGAGAGAGTGTTGAACATGATCGAAAGAGATAAGAACCATCCTTCGGTGATCGTTTGGAGTATGGGCAACGAGGCAGGTACTGGTGTAAACTACTTGGCAGCCTATAAAGCAGCAAAAAAATTAGATACAACACGTCCGGTACACTATGAACGTGCAGAGAGAGAAACCGATATCACGGAGCGTCATACAGACATTATCGGAGATATGTATCGTCGTATCCCCAGCGTAAAGAAATGGTTGGGTACAGACAACGACCGTCCTTTTATCTGGGCAGAATATAGCCACGCTATGGGGAACAGTAACGGTAACTTTCAAGAGTACTGGGATCTAGTGGACTCACATCGTCAATTGCAGGGTGGTTTTATCTGGGACTGGATGGACCAAGGGTTGAATATGGATAAGAATGGACAAACCGTATGGGGATATGGAGGTCATTTCGAGCCAAAAGGAATGTATCATGATGGCAACTTCTGTTTTAATGGGTTGATTAATCCGGATCACACTGTACACCCTGGTATTTATGAGGTGAAGAAAGTATACCAAAACATTGATTTTGATGGATCTGATATCCCTAATGGGGCAGTGAAGATCAAAAACCGTCGTTTCTTTGAGAACCTTTCGGATGTGATGTTCGAGTGGGAATTGATTAGAAATGGTGTGGTGGTTAAATCGGGTACCTTTGGTTCAGAAGCGTTGAAACCACAAGAGTCGAAGCAATACCATATTGATTTCGGAACAATCAACGATGATGCTGAATATTTCGTAAATATCTATGGGTTGAATATCAAGCCACGACCATTTGTTAAGATCGGTCATGTGTTGGCTGAAGAGCAGATGACAGTTAAAGGCCGTGATTGGAAAAACATTGATAAGCTGACGGTGGATGCGAAAGTGAATATGAAAGAGCAGGATAAGCAAGTGGTGATCACTGGCGATAACTTCTCTATTACTTTTGCAAAAGATAACGGTGCTTTGAGTAGCTATGTATTGAATGGAGAAGCGATTGTAAGTGATCCTTTGGTTGTCGATTTTTGGAGAGCTCCAACAGATAATGACTTCGGTAATAAATTACCGAAGCGTGGAAAAGCCTGGAAAGAGGCTGGGGTAAACGCTAAATTGGACAAGATGACCACTTCTCAATTGGAAGATGGATCTATCCATATTCACACTGTTTTCTCTCTTAAAGAGGTTGAAGGTACGGTGAACGTAGACTACACGGTGAATAGTGCTGGTGTGATTGATGTGGATTATGCTTTAGAAGCCAAAGGGAAGAAACTTTCGGAAATTCCTCGTATCGGAATGAAGATGCGTTTGAAAAGATCTTTTGACAATCTAAAATACTACGGTAGAGGCCCAATAGAAAACTATATCGATCGTAATACAGCTACTTTTGTTGGTCTATATGATTCTAAAGTGGCAGACCAGTATTTTGCTTATGGTCGTCCGCAAGAGAATGGACATAAGACCGATGTGCGCTGGTTGTCGCTATCTGACTTCAATGGCGTGGGCTTGACCATTACAGCTATTGATCAGCCTATTGAATTTAATGCTCTTCACCAATCTACTGAAACGTTAGATCCGGGAGAAGAGAAGCAGTTAAGAACCATGGCTGATGTAGTTGAAGGTGACTTCGTTGAGCTACATATCGACCACAAGATGATGGGGCTTGGGGGTGACAATAGCTGGAGCTCAAAACCTCATGAGCCTTATATGTATTACGCAGATAAGAGCTATCGCTTTAAGTTCCGTTTGACTCCCAAAACTTTGTAATTATTAGAACAGCCCTCGAGGCAAAGATATATTAAGTTAAGGCCTTTATGCTGTGTTGCATAAAGGCCT
>JAONJW010000147.1 GCA_028377305.1 Prolixibacteraceae bacterium
AAGGTGCGAAAACTCGATAGTGACTGTTTTTGGGGAACAGCTCTTCCAGTGGATATGGAGATTCCAGATAGTGTGGAAGAGTATATTAATATTCTACCCGATCATGTTAAGACGATGGTTGTTGGACGAAATTGTCAAAATATAGAGGGATGGTTTCTACAATCTATTTTTTCTATTCGCTTTAAAGGGGAGGTTCCTCCTACCATCCAGGATTATAAAAATGGGTTGAAGTATCACACGCTGTATGTTCCCAAAGGGGCTATTCAGGCCTATAAAGAAGCCTATGCAATGGACTCAGATGATGAAATTTCGATTGTTTCTGATGAGTACTGGGATCTATCGAAGGAGTGGATTGCCATACCTTATACCTATGCAGGAGAACAGGGGGTTAAGTTGATAAAGTATCAAGGGAAACACTATGATTCATTAGTATTCCCATCGATTTATGAGGGAGAAAAAGTGTTGGGAATAGGCTCCTTCCTATTACAGTATTTGATTTACGATGATAGAGTTCATATGGGCAATAACTTTTCGGAGATGAAATACCTTAAATCGATTGATGACATGGCTTTTCATGGAGTAAGTTCCATGGGTGAAATAACTTTCCCTGATGCATTGGAGGTTATAGGAAATCAGAGTTTTGTTGGGGTGATTATCAAAGGGAGGTTAACTTTTGGTAAGCAGACAAGAGAGGTCGAACCCAATGCATTTCATTATGTGCGAGAGGTTGTGATGCCACCAAAGTCTGTCTCTTTTGAGGACGTTTTTTTTAAGGACTTTCTTACAATGATTCATTTTCCTGAAAAGGATCCCATCCAATATGACAAACTGCGATATGGAGATAAGAGTGTGTGTGTTGTTCCAGATGGAGCTAAAGCAGCATATAAATCTAGTTTCTATTATATTGGACGTACCATTATTGAGGAGTCAGAATATGAGGCAATGGACAAAGATTGGTTGATTGAAGATGAGATCATCGATGGAAAGAAGCATTCAAAGATCGTGAACTATATGGGATATGATTCGTCTGTAAAAGTTCCATCTGAAGTGAATGGAAAGAAGATTACTCGACTGGGTTATGGAGCCTT
The DNA here is from genome assembly GCA_028377305.1 of Prolixibacteraceae bacterium. Classification (GTDB taxonomy): domain Bacteria; phylum Bacteroidota; class Bacteroidia; order Bacteroidales; family Prolixibacteraceae; genus Halosquirtibacter. Next base: position 1,089 of record JAONJW010000147.1, read on the forward strand.
CGCTTATAATTATGGCAAATATATAGATATGCATGATGCAATTTATTTGACACATATTGAGAAGCACGCATTTATTTCTTGCGCTGTGCGACAACTTATACTTCCACAAAATCTTAAAGTTGTGGAAGGTGAAGCTTTTTATGGTGCACGCATAGATAGTGTGCTGGTTATTCCAGAAGGAACCGAGCGACTTGAATCTAGAGCATTGGTTGGATGTGGAGGCTTAGGAGTGAGTTTGCCAAGTACGCTTGAATATGTAGGAGATGAGGTTTTTAAGTATAGTGACGACTTAATGCAATTTAAATTGGTTGAACTGACTCACTTTACGGAGGATATCAAAATGAAGCTTGCCCAGGAGTATGTTCCTTCTATGATGCTGTTTGCACCGGCAGATATCTGGGAAGAGATAACTAAGGATCCCGTATGGAGTTCGAAAGGGACGATATACCAAAGTAATCCGCTATACCTTGGTCTAAGTCCAATGGAAGATATTGTAATTAAACAAGGAGAGATACAGAATTTAAATCTACACGTTCTTTCGGGTTATGATTGGACTTTTAATAAAGAGTGTCAAATTAAATTTCATGCTAATGGGTTCGAAATTAAAGAGATGAATGAGAACAGTAGAGAAAAGGGGGTGATGAATCTTAATTTTAAGTTATTGGGAAAACGTGCTGTAGTAGAGAATGGGACGGTTGATTTTACCTATAATTCAAAAACCACTACCTTCCCTTTTAAATTGACTGTAATAGCAGACCCTACATCTGCCATAGAGAAAGATAAGAGGATGTTTAAAGCTTATCCTACTGCTTTTGTGGACTATGTCACTGTTGAAACTATAATGGGCCGAGGAACTAAGATTCAAATATATGATATTTTAGGGCAGTTGCATTATGCTAATTTATTGGATGAGGATCTCACTCGAGTGAACCTATCTCAGCTACCCCAAGGTATCTATATTATTCGATATGAGTCTGAAGGTAATGTGACAAGTCAACGTATTGTAAAGCTGTAACTCATCATTTTGGTAAAACATGCTTTGTTCATAAAAGATAATAAGTCTACCGTATCTTATTCTCCCTTAATTTTTCATGTTGAAAAAGAAGGTGACATACTATACCCTTTCAGTGCATTGGTATTGCAGAGGGAAAGAATTATTTTATGAACAAGCCCTGTTTTATAAGATAAGCACAATAGATTTATGATTCTATTGTGCTTATTACAGAACGCTACAGGGCCTATTCATAAAATTTAGGCAGCAAATAACTTGTTTAATTTCTCTGGACTATAGACAAGTTATTTGCTTAATTTATT
>JAONJW010000148.1 GCA_028377305.1 Prolixibacteraceae bacterium
ACACATATGAAACATTTTGAACACGTATCAGGCCGATAATAAACAGCACCATAAACTTGACACGAGCCATATGTCAACCTGAGATCTCTTTAAAAATAACTTCTAAACCATTATATTTGTCGTAATCTCTAGTATTCATTAGCATTAAAAGTAAAGTTCAAATGTTGCTTTGCTAAATAGCAGAGTTTTTATTTTACCTCACAATTATTATCTCTTTCTCTTATTTTTTGTCATGTACTAAAATCTAATTTAAATTTTATGAGAAAATTATTGTTTCTATCCTGTGTATCTCTTTTATGTAATTCCTGTCGTTTTATATATCAAAAGAATAGAGTCAACGAGAAGATGGAATATACTCAAACGGAAGTGGTTGAGGGAGTGAAACATGACGATCATGATGCAGCCTTAATTTTTGATGATGAGGACCCAAAATGTCCGATATATTTGTCATCCAATGGTGTGACGATTAAAGCCCAAAAGTGGGCACGACCTGGGGATAAGGGGGAGATTAATGGAAAAGAATATGTAGTAGTTGATCGTGCTACTCTTTATCGAAACGCTGCAACCGAAGATATTTCTCATTATGTAACTACTCGTGTTACCAATATGTCGAATCTATTTTATTGTGACACTACTTCTTTAAACGATGGAGAGAAACGCTCCACGTTACGTGCCTTTGGTGAGATCCCTAAAGAGTCGTATAAGAAGTTGCAGGAGGTTTTATCCACATGTGATATCTCTCATTGGGATGTCTCTAACGTGAAAGATATGTCTAACATGTTCTATGAGTCGAGTAGTTTTAATAGAGATCTGAGTCTATGGAATGTTTCCAAAGTAACAGACATGTCAGCGATGTTTTATAATGCAAAAGATTTTAATGGAGATATCAGTGGTTGGAATGTTTCTGAGGTGACTGATATGTCTGGCATGTTTTATAAATCGAGTAGTTTCAATGGGGATATCAGTAAATGGAATATTTCAAAAGTGACGGACATGTCAGGGATGTTTGCTGATGCAGTCAATTTTAATTCCCATCTTAGTCGATGGGATGTCTCTAAGGTCGAAAATATGGATGGAATGTTCAAAGGAGCCAAAAGTTTCAACAGAGATCTTAGCTCATGGAATGTTTCGAAGGTGACACGGATGTGGCAAATGTTTTGTGAAGCCACCTCTTTTAATGGGGATATCTCTTTATGGGATGTGGCAAGTGTAACCCATATGGGGGAGATGTTTGATGGGGCCACGAGCTTCAATAGAGACCTAAGTGGATGGCAGGTCTCTTTGTGTCAAGATATGAGTTATATGTTTAGTGGAGCGAGTAGCTTCAATCAGGACTTAAGTACTTGGGATGTTTCTAGGGTGAATAATATGGAGGGAATGTTTTTAGGAGCAACTCTTTTTAATCAGAATCTGAATTCGTGGGATGTATCTCATGTTAACAATATGAACGTGCTATTCTTTAGTGCAATAAATTTCAATGGGGATATAAGTCAATGGGAAGTTGGTAATGTGAGGTATATGTCAGATATGTTTTGTTATGCGAAAGATTTTAATGGAGACATCAGTGGTTGGAATGTCTCTGAGGTGATAGATATGTCTCGCATGTTTTATGAATCGAGTAGTTTTAATAGAGATCTTAGCCTATGGAATGTTTCTAAAGTGATGGACATGTCAGCAATGTTTTATAGTGCAAAAGATTTTAATGGAGATATCAGTGGTTGGAATGTTTCTGCGGTGACTGATATGTCAGGGATGTTTTATAAATCTAGTAACTTCAATGGGGATATCAGTAAATGGAATGTTTCCAAAGTGACGGACATGATGTCAATGTTTGCTGATGCAGACAATTTTAATTCAGATATTAGTCGATGGGATGTCTCTAATGTTGAATATATGTCAGGAATGTTCGGAGGGGCTAGAAGCTTCAATAGAGACCTTAGCTCATGGGATGTTTCGAAGGTGAAACGGATGTGGGGAATGTTTTGTAAAGCTACCTCTTTTAATGGGGATATCTCTTTATGGGATGTGGCAAATGTAACCCATATGGCTGAGATGTTTAGTGAGGCCGTGAACTTCAATGGAGACATCAGTAAATGGGATGTTTCGAAGGTCGAAAGCATGGAGCGTATGTTCTACTTAGCAATACGTTTCAATCAAGATATTACCCAATGGAATATCTCAAAAAAGTGTGATGTGCATGAAATGTTCTTAGGTGCGGATTCATACACCTACTCTGTTCATCCATAGCATCCATCGGTCTCCACTTTTGAAGTGCATGGAATAGGCTACGGATCAGACGGTTTTTTTTGTCACTGCTGCAATATGCACTGAAAGTGCTACAGTTTCTAGCCTAGGATGAAATCCTAGGTATAGAGTTATTCCA
>JAONJW010000149.1 GCA_028377305.1 Prolixibacteraceae bacterium
GGCCCACTAAAAGAGAAATTTACTACCACATACAGAAAGATACACTTTACCCCTTCATCTATTACAAAGAGACCTTCGAAGAGCTAAAGGAAACCTTTGGTTGCTATGTAAGAGTAAAAGAATAATGTAAAAATGAAAAATACAATCATCATCATATCATTGATACTACTCTGTTCCTGTGCATCATGGGATAACAGAATCATCCCATACGCAGAAGCAGAACATGATCCTGCATTAATTGGCAAATGGATACCATATTCTTATGCTCATAAAAATAATAAGAAAGCATATGTAACTGTAGAGTACTTAGAAGATGGAGTCTGTTTTCAATATTCAAACAAAACGATTAGAAAATTCTGGAGATCTAAAGGAAATACCATCATCTCTGTTCCTGATAGAGGTAGACGATGGGTCAATACTGATAATACGCCATTTGAAATGACCGAAGTGTAGTTAATTGTGAAAGATACCCTTTATTACTCATATGATGAAGAGATATCTCTCGAAGCATTACGAAATGGCAAGAACAAGTTAGTCAGATATAAAGAATAGTCCAAACCATTTCAACATTACCACAAAATATATCTTGACATACATCTCCATATAAGATCAACTATGAAACAACTAATTATCATCATTATGATCTTCTTGGCTTTGAACCTATCAGCCCAAGAAAAAGAAACACCCCAAGGAACAACAAGTTATTATAAGATAAATGTTCTAGCTGATCCATCTATTGGTTTAGAACACAAAGTTGGAAAAAAAGGAACATTAGACTTAAATGCTGGGCTCAACTTTAATATCTTATACAAAACCATTATTCCAGAACTGCATATAGGCTATCGATATTATTTTGGCATCCTAAGACGAGAGCGCTTTAAAATACCAACAGACTACAACGCCTCTGATTTCTTTCTTGTGGACCTTTGTATCGCATACAAAAACATATCGAATAAAAAGGTGTATTTCCTTCCTAAAGACCCCTCTAAAGCGTCCATGACTAACCCATATGGTCTATCATGGACATTTCAATATGGAACACGATTTATCGTTAACCAATTTTATATTGAAGCAAGAGCAGGCATACAAGGACGCTGGTTCTATGCCAACCACCATACACCTTATAGAGAAGGGATTACATTAAAAATAGACCTCGCAATGGGACTTATGATTCCATATCAATCAAAAAAACAACATTAAATCAAATCGATGAAATCACTTATCACCATACTACTCCTATCCTTATGTTTTACAGCTTTCCCAAAACGAAAAGTTACGACACACACATCACTAAATATTGAGTGGATCAAACAGAAGAAGAAAAAGGTCAAGGTTCGATACAATCAATTAAAGATCAAAATACCAACCCATCTTATCATGAATAGATCGGAAATGGATACTATCGCTCTAAAAGAGTACTGCGTGCAATATCTTCACGGAACAGAAGATGCTAGAAGGTACAAAAACGGTAAATTTGTCCCATTTGTAGTTGGCTTTTCAACACCAATTATCGGTATTGCAAGTCCAATGATTTCAAGTCTTGTATTAACCTCAACGGTATATGGAGGATCTCTTCTTATCTATAATCCCAAACCAGAAAAAAACAGACGATTAATGAATGACTCCAAAAATATTGATCAAATCTCAAACAGTGCATATCGAGAAGGATACCGTAAAAGCGTGCGCAGAACTAAGTTAAATGCACAACTTGCAGGAATAGCATCTTCCACTGCTGTATTAATCACATTCGTTTCCGTAATATATTGAATACCAATTAAATGAATACCCACAGTAGATCATGACAACCAAATAATGTACAATTAGCATTTTATGTCTGAACACCTTTGGGTCTCTTTAAATATTAAGATATTATACAATCCTAACAACACAATAGATCCCCCTAAATAAAATAGTGGCCAAACAGGATTCGTTCTTAGAAATAACTCAGAAAACATCGCTCCGATCATTGATAAAATTACACCAACAGACGAGACATTTCCTAGATTTATTGACATCTTATTATTTAAACTTCTAAAAAATGACAATACAGTCACGAACAGACAACTGATGCAGACAATCAACATAGTAGAACCGACACCGAACCTAAAAAGATCAGGATCAATATGTAATGGTTTTGCCATGTCCTCAAACCCTTTTACTGCGGAAGGAAAACCTAACAATTTTGAGATACTAAACCTTAAAAATATCAGCCCTATAAAAAGATCACTTTCAATAGAGATAAATTTAAGAAATGAGATTCTTTATTATAGATCAATATCTAACGTAAATCAGAATATCCTTTCAATTCCTATACATGAAACAACTATTCACTATTATTTGTATCTCCCTTGCTTTCTC
>JAONJW010000015.1 GCA_028377305.1 Prolixibacteraceae bacterium
ACGTATCTGCGTAAACAAACGTCTCTCGGTTGAAGTGATATGATCAACATCCACCCCGAAATTATTCCTTATAGCACGACAAACCTCGTCGATGGTATACTTCTGTTTTTCATATACCCACTTTCGTAATGCTGCCACTTGGTTCACCATATCTGGCACACCACCCAAAATCACCCCACCAATATTGTGTTCGGCACCTCCAGCAGCTTTATCTCTTCCTTTTCTCATACAACCTTTCAGATAAGCTGAAAAAAGAGGAGATGGAGCAGCATTCTCGTCCATCATATAGTAGACAAACAGCGCCATAACCGATTGATCTACAAAGAAGTTCATATGGGTATTTAAATTTTTCATAAACTGCTCGTAAGTCTTTGGGATTGGTGTATTAGGAGACATCTTAGCTCCTCGCAACAACTCGTCATTACGTTGTAGCGATGCACCACCATTCAATGCCGATTCTACTGCTATCAAACCGGTAATCATTCCAAAGGTCCAATCAGACGAACCATTCAAAATAGGCTCCCAACATCCATCAACACAATAGTCATTGGCAAGCCTTTGTGCCTCTGCACACACCTTCTCATCCTTTGGATCCTCATCCTGTATCAACGCATTGTACATTGCAGGAATCATCACCTCATCATTCAATACAGAAGGATTATTTCTTGTTCTAAAGACCGAACTCGAAACACGACGAATCAACTCCTTTGGACTCTGTTTATGTAGGCGTACGTAAATCCCCGGAGTAGATAAGTTGACATTCTCGAAAGCTTGAAGAATCAAGAAAGTACAGTCATTTGTCGCATCCGTTCCATCAGGTTTCTTTCCTGCGATGATAATATTTTGTAAGAAGTTATTCCAAAACTATACTCCACAAGAGCATTGGGTGGAGATTGCCAACTTGAGGGCATTGGCTGGGTACTATGGTTTGCCATTGGGTATGACTTATGATATAAAGATGAAGGTTACAGCAGGAATGGGTACTTTCGAGCAGTATAACTGGAGTGGTAAGGGGTGTGCTGCTTCTGCCAATCGCTTGAATAGCATGCCAATTGCACCGAATTTTTCTTGTGTTCCAGGAACCTCCTCCGGAGGGATTCTAAATACCATGTTCTCGTTATCTAAATTCGATCTATCTCGCTTTGCTGCTGGGGTGATTACAGATGTCTGTTTTGAAGAGGAGAATTGTAGTGTAGATGTGATAGAGGAGCTGATGACCACTTTTGTAAGAAATGATGGTGGTATGATGACTGTTGCTGTTGGTTCAAGCGACCTATATGAGAAGATCTATGTGACGGCAAAAGATGCCCAACTAAAAGAGGAAGCGGAAGCTGCAATGATGTTGGCTCCTTATGCAGGGGTAAATGTGAGGATTGGTGGTTGGCAGACACCATTTGTGACATTGCCATTGTCTCATATGGAGAATTATGTGAAACGACCTGAGAATATGAATTAAAATATAAGCAATGAATAGACGTAAAATATGGGGAGTGTTCTTCTTAGTGATACTTATTGTTCTAATCTCTGATGCTTTCTTGTCTAGAGAATCGAAGCAGTCGTTAGATTCATGGAATGACACCCCTTTGAAAAAGGAAATTATCTCTTATGTGGAGATGGCAGTGAAAAATATCCCTGTAGAGGATCGAGTGGCTGTTTTTGATTTAGATGGGACATTGGTGTGCGAAGCCCCATTATGGTTAGAGATGGAGGTGGCTATTGCAGGTTTGATGGATCAATTAGCTGAGAATGCCTCTTTAGGCAGACAACGTATTTATCAAAATGCACTTAGGTTGACAGCAAATCCAAAGGATACTGCTGTCACAAACCACTGGGTGATAGATAATGTGAATTATTTAGATTCGATGATTTTAAACGCTTTTGATGGCATGGGGTGTGAAGCGTATGTTCAATATGCCAACAGATATCTTCATGAAAACAAAAACAAAGACTATCAGATCGAATTTAGTAAAATGTTTTATCAGCCGATGTTAGAGCTAATTGAATTGTTGAGGCAAAATGACTTTCAGATCTATATTGTCTCAGGTTCAATGCAAGGATTACTGTGGAGTATTTGTCCTGAAACTTTAGGGTTAGACCGTTCTCACCTTATTGGTACAAGACAACAACAGGTGCCTGTATATCTCGAAGAAGCTCCTACTGTTTTTCGGTTGAAGAATGCGAAGTATCTACCAAAGAATAATAGAAATGGCAAGAGTTTGAATATATACTCTCGTATAGGAAAGATTCCTGTGATTGCGGTGGGCAATACTGTTGGTGATTTTTGTATGTTCCATTTGGCTAGTGGTAGTAAATATCCTCATATGGCAATCCTGATAAATCACGATGATGACAAACGGGAATATAAGTATCCTCCATATCATGGTGACCCAGTTAAATATTGGCAAGATTCAGTTCGTATTAATGGATGGAAACAAGCCAATATGTCTGTTGAATTTAAGGATCTGTGGATGAAGAGATGAGTTCGTTGATTTTGTGTAAAATAGAAGCCATACTTTGAGAGTGTTGGCTTCTATTTTTTTATTCCTATCACATTGGTTAGAAAGATACCAATGATGAAAGTTATGGTAAAGCTAAGAAGGGTCCCTAGAAGGATATATTCTGTGTATTTTCGAGATTGGGATTGTTGAATAGGGTTTAGTCGAAGAATTGATTTGGCTGCGAAGATAAACCCGATGGCACTGTATTGATTTAATAGTATGAGGGTAAGGGTGAGAAAACGTTCCATATAGCCAATCCATTTCCCTGCTTGATTCAGACTCTCATTTTTTGTTTGATCGCTCTCTATTTCACTTCGCCATTTATTGGTTAAGACCTTGATGAGTATTCCAGAAGGCCACAGGATCATTGTGTAGGCTGTGATGATTCCAATAGTTCTTGTTTGATGGGTGAGCAATACGATTTGTTCATAGAATAGTTGCCATTGATCTTTAATAAAAAGGGTCACCATGATTAGGGATAGAATATGAAGCATCTGATCTACTAAAAAAAGCACTTCTGCTTTTCCTCTTTGGCACACTTTCCATAAGTCTATTGTGGTGTGGAAAATCATTATAACAGGAATAATATAAAATAGATTCCATTGGGCCACAAAGAGGTAGGACAGGAGACCTGCAATAGCTCCATGAAGATAGAGGTAGGGAGACTTGTAGGTTCGAGATTGTCTATTCTCTACCCACTTATTAGGTTGTAGAATGAAGTCGGTGAACAGATGTGCTAGTAGAAGCTTTAGAAATAGAAGCATGGTTATTCTGTTTTGAGTTTGTTTGCCAAATGGTTGAAATGGTTCAACATCATTTGTGTTGCATCCCAATTGGCTGCTTTCTTTCTTTGGTTTACTGCCGATTGTGATATGTTGAGTTTTTTAGCCGTTTTAGCTTCTGTAAAACCCTGTAGAAGATAGTATACTGTTTCAGCTGCATTTTTAGTCCAGCGATCAATGATGGTTTCTAAAAGCTTTAGTTCTGTTTTTAGTTCGCGATTGATATGCTTGTTTGGAGTATGAATGATAAGCTTTTGATCTAACTGTTTCATCTTTTCTAAGTTTCTTCCTGAAAGTTGCAAGGCCTGTCCATCAGATAGTGCTAGGGTGTGATGAAGAAAGTCTATTGAACCGACTCCGATAGATATACGAGCATCGATATGACTAAATTGATCATCATTAGATTCATTGGGATAGCTTGTTTTTTTGAAAATGGTTTTGAGTTGAAGTGCAATATTTAATGCCAAATCGATATCCGTAAAGAGACACTGAAACCCATCTCCTCGAATAAACTCAAAAGGGAAATGTAGATCATATTTTTGGGAAATATGATCTAATTCGTGTTGTAATATGGGAAATAAATTTGCTCTATTTTCTTTATTCAACTTATTAGAGTCGATCAAATCACCTGTTAATGCTACATACATGCGCTTTGTTTTTCTTTAAAGATAGGAAAATGAATAGGGATTTCCTACAATTTCAACCTCAAATTATAAGGTTGTAGCCTTATAATTGGTGATTATAAGGTTGTAGCCTTATAATTGATGATTATAAGGTTGTAGCCTTATAATTTGAGATGTCAGGACTCTATATAGCCTGGGTTTTTTATAATAATAAAAGTTTTACTTATACCGTAAACCAATTGGATGGTAGCCTGTTTTAGTAAATAGTTATATCATATTAAGTTAGAATGAGATCAAGTTTATAGGGCGTAATATGAAAAGTTAGCTTAATAGTTTCTTAATTATATTTAGTCTAGATAAGCTGGTTCGAATGAATAATTTTGCGTAATTTGTACTAACAAATATAAAGAGCAAATAATAATATAGATTAATATATGGAATGGAATAGTAATTTTATGATGGCTTTTGGGCTGACTCTGTTTGCTGGATTGTCGACAGGTATTGGTAGTTTGATTGCGTTTGTTTCGAAGCAGACAAATACAAAATTGTTGTCGGTAGCACTAGGATTTTCAGCTGGAGTCATGATTTATGTCTCTTTTGTCGAGATTTTACCAGAGGGTATGCACTCTTTACAAGCACACTATACAGATAAACAAGGAGAGGTGTATAGCGTTTTAGCATTCTTTGGTGGCATTCTGATTATTGGATTGATTGATAAGCTGATTCCGAGTTTTGAAAACCCACATGAGATTAAGAAGGTTGAGGAGATGGATGATGCTTCAAAAGCTAAGGACTTTAGAAAGCTTTATCGTATGGGGATCATGACTGCTTTGGCTGTTGGGATACATAATTTTCCGGAGGGAATGGCAACATTTATATCAGCTTTAAATGATCCTTCTTTAGGTGTTGCGATTGCTGTTGCGATTGCGATTCACAATATTCCTGAGGGAATTGCAGTCAGTGTCCCAATTTACTATGCAACAAAGAGTAGAAGTAAAGCATTTTGGTTATCGTTTTTATCTGGATTGGCAGAGCCTATTGGAGCATTGATCGGTTACTTATTAATTGTCCCTTTTGTTAATGCCGAGAATTTAGAGGTGGTGATGGGAATAATATTGAGTGCTATTGCGGGGGTTATGGTCTTTATTTCTTTGGATGAGCTATTACCAACAGCCGAAGAGTATGGGGAACATCACCTATCGATCTACGGATTAATTGGAGGTATGGCAGTAATGGCGGTGAGTCTAATATTATTTTAAAGAGAGACAATCATAGAAGAGAGATGATCTAATTGTGTAGGTTGTCTCTCTTCTATGATTGATTGGATTCGATTAAATCATTTTATTGGCGTTCTTCTCTGCGTTGTTGATGCAGTCTGAAACACTGTTTCCCCCGACAAAGTTTCCAGAGATAATAAAGTTCTGATATTGGGTGTGGAATTTATCCAACGCCGCTTTAAAATCCATATATCCTAGATTATATTGTGGGATTGCTTTTTCGTATAGTTTAAAACATTTGGTTTTAGGCTCTCCTTCGATATCCATAATTTCAGCAAACTGTTTTGTGGCTTGTGATACCCATAGGTTTAAATCACTTTGCAGCATCTCCTCATGATCTCTACTACCTCCAAGATATAATGTAAAGGATGCATGATCCTTTGGGGCACGATGATCAAAGATGGTACTGCTCCACAGTGCTCCTAAAAAATTAAGTTTGGCTTTTTGTGGTACTAAGAATCCAAAACTGTCGAGCATTCTGCCTATTTGCTCTTTGTTGTATCCTAGAGTTAGTGTAGCTACTGGTGGATAGAATATTTGATTTAGTTCTGTGCTTAAGCTCGGATCGATATTTTGAATTAGTGATGCTAACTTATAGGCGGGGATGGTGGATAACACTTTTTTTGCGTTAATGGTATGATTCTCACCATCTTTGATATAAGTGATTTGATATCCTTCACCTTCTACTGAGATATGGGTTACTTCACTTTTTAAGAATAGTTGGGGAGAGAGTTTTTTTGCAATAGCCTTGGGTAACTGATTCATACCCTTTTGAAACGACATGATATTTCTTGATGGTTTGAATGCCCCTTGTTTATAGGCTTTACGTTTATCTTTTATGGTATGGTAAGAGCCAATAAGTACAGATCCATGTCGGGTTTCCATCGCTGCCATTTCAGGATATGCTGCGAGCATACTTAAATCTTTTGGATCCCCGGCATAAACACCTGCTACGAGTGGGTTTAATGTGTAGTCGAGAAATTCTTGTCCAAAACGTCGTACTACAAAGTCTGCCATGCTTTCATCTGTGCCACTTTTTCTAGCTTTAACAAAAGGTTCCTTAAGTACTCTTAGTTTAGTTTTGAAAGAGAGTAATTTGGTGAATACGTATGATAATGGATTATCTAAGGCGTGGATTTGATTATCACGATAAAGATACTTTTTAGAAGCATTTTTGTTGGCCACTATCAACTGATCGGTTAATCCTGCCCAGTTGTATAGTTTTTGAAATGATTCGTATTTCTCAACGGTAGAGTTCGCTGCAAAATCGAAAGTGTAGCCATCTATTTCTTTGGAGGATAAAACGCCTCCTACTTTATCTCGTTTTTCTAGGATGAGTGTATTTTTACCTTGTGCTTCAAGAAAAGCAGCTGTAGACAATCCAGAGATTCCTGCACCAAGAATCACTATCTCATATGAATCCATTAGTTCTTTTTACATTGAATGATGAACTACAAATATAATGGAACTGAATTGAAAAATGGAAGTTTTGGGGATTTATTTCGAAAGGAGGAAAGAGGTATTTTATAGAATATTTTGATATTTATCTCCTCTTTCAAACATCTTGTGAAAGAGGAAAGAGGAGATAATAAGAGTTGATTATTTTTTTCTAACCCATGTTTGTGTCCTGAAGAAGAATCCAATGTATCCACGTACTTGTAGTTTGCCGTCTTCTACCCAAAGTTTAACATCGTAAGTTTTTCCGTTTTCAGGATCTAGTATCCCGTCGTCTTTAACCCATACGTCGTCGTCTAGTGTCAATCCATCAACAATAACCATTCCTTTTACTGGTTGGTTATATCGTTTCCCTTTACACTCTTCGCAAAGTGGGTTGTAGTTAGGGTTCGGATCATAGAACCCAATGACTTTACCGTATAGTTTCCCGTCTTTGATGGTGATTTCGACGTCAGATTTAGGCTTGTTTGTTTTGTCATCAATGGTTTGCCATACTCCCGTGATGTCTTGAGCCATATTAGGAAGTGTAAAAAAAATGCAGATTAGAGCAATCAAAAGTCTTTTCATCTGAGATGTTTCTTTTGGTTAATATTTTGAATTTCAAAACAAATAAACAAAAAATCTTTTGGGATGTTCTAATTTATATAAATAAAAATCTAACAACTATGAGTGTGGAATTGCTTTCCCGGATTCAATTTGCAATGACAATTTCTTTCCATTATGTTTTCCCTCCACTGTCTATTGGCTTAGGGATGTTAATGTTCTTTTTTGAGTTAATTTATGTTCGTACAAACAACGTTTTGTACTATAACCTTGCCCGTTTTTGGTCAAAGATATTTGCTATTATATTTGGAATGGGGGTGGCAACAGGGGTTGTAATGGAATTCCAGTTTGGAACCAACTGGGCAAACTATTCTCGTTATATTGGAGATGTGATGGGGAGTGTTCTTGCCGCAGAGGGTCTTCTGGCTTTTATGGTAGAGGCTGGATTCTTAAGTATTGTACTCCTTGGATGGGACCGTGTGAGTAAGAAATTTCATCTGTTTTCTACTTTTCTTGTATGGTTAGGATCGATGTTCTCTGCTTTGTGGATTGTTATTGTCAATTCTTGGCAACAGACTCCTGCTGGGTATCATATCGTACAGAGGGCTGATGGGAGTTATAGAGCAGAAGTATCTGATTATATGGAAATGATATTTAATCCATCAAGTATGGATCGTTTTCTTCATGTGATTCTCTCCTCTTTACTCTGTGGTCTTTTTCTTGTTATCTCTATTCATGCGTATTACATTTTAAGGAAGAAATATATTAAGTCCTCTTTGCTAGCAATCAGAACGGCATCTATGAGTGGACTAGTTTTAATTATTCTACAAATAGCTTCTGGTCATCAATCGGCATTAATTGTGGCAGAATATCAACCAGAAAAATTGGCTTCCTATGAAGGTCATTTTGATTCAAATAAACCTGGAAATCTCTATCTGTTTGGATGGGTGAATCAAGAGCAAAAAACAACCAAAGGAATATATATCCCCAAGATGCTATCATTTATGATCTCGGCTGACCCTGATATGAAATTGATTGGGCTAAACGATTTTAAAGAGGAAGATCTGCCTCCAGTAAATATTGTTTTCCAAACCTATCATGCCATGGTAGCATTAGGTATGGCAATGTTAGGGTTGTTGGGTTTGCTTGTTTTTTCATTTAAGAATAGATGGCTACTTAAGAATAAGTGGTTTCAACTGGTTAGTAGTGTCAGTGTCTTGATGCCACTATTAGCTGTTCAATTAGGCTGGTTTAGTGCAGAGATAGGACGCCAACCATGGATTGTTTATCATTTGATGAGGACTAAGGATGGTGTCTCTACCAACTTATCAGCTTATGATCTTTGGTTCTCTATCATAGGTTTTGGAATTATCTATATATTCCTAACAGGTTTGTTCTTTTTTACGGTTAGAAGGCAAGTGGTGGCCGGAATTAAAAAATATAAATAAGTGTAGCTATGGATATTCAAACAGTGTATTTCTTACTAATAGGTGCCATTATTTCAGCCTATGCTATTTTAGATGGATACGATCTAGGAGTGGGGGTGATTCACCCTTTTCTTAAGAATGAGAAACAGAGAGCGATAGCTATTGAAGCCATTGCCCCATTTTGGGATGGGAATGAGGTGTGGATTGTTGTTGCTGGTGGAGGATTAATAGCAGGTTTTCCGGATGTGTATGCATCTGTTTTTTCTGGTTTCTATGTTCCGATGATACTCCTATTATTTTGTTTAATATTTAGAGCAATATCTATCGAAAATAGAGGTCATGCAACCAAAAGAATATCAATATTGTTTTGGGATGCGGCATTTTCTGTTTCAAGTGTTTCTATTGCTTTTATTTTTGGACTGGTCGTAGGGAATCTTACTATTGGTGTGCCATTATTGGCTAATGGTAATTTTGATGGTGGGTTGTTGGTGCTATTTAAACCTTATCCAATAATTGTTGGTGTATTGACGGTTGTGCTTTTAGCCATTCATGGGATTATATTTCTTTTAATTAAAGTGCCAGAAAATATGATATCAAGATTGAAGAGTATTCACCAAGGACTGATTATTACTTTCACTCTCTTGTTTGCTGTTTTGGGGGTTATCACTTATAAATACGTACCTAGTGCTTTCTTAAACTACTACTATTCGCCAATATTATTTGTCGTTCCTCTGCTGTTATTCCTTTTTCTATGGCTGGAATTTTATAGTGTCAAACACTCTCATTATAACGTCTCTTTACTGCATTCATCTATTACTATATGTCTTGTGTTAATGATCTTTGCAGCGAGCCTTTATCCAAATATAGTGGTCTCTTCTATCGATATTGAGTATAGTTTAAATATTTATAACGCCTCTTCTTCTTTGTTTACCTTGAAAATACTGTTAATCATTACGATGTTGGCTATTCCTGCGGTGATAGCCTATCTAATTACCCGTAAGAAGGTGTTTAGTGGAAGAATCGAAAGTACCCATTTCTATCAAAAGGAGGATCACTGATCATGAGAAAAAGAATCCCCCTATGAATTGAATCATAGGGGGATTAATATTTAAAAATAGTGTAATTACTTCACTTCCCATGTGTTTCCTGAGAATAAAAGATCTTCTACACATTTTATTTTTGAATTTTCCTTCACTTCTTCGATTTGTGCTTCCATACACTGGTCGTATACCAAATCTTTTACTTTACGGATTACTCCGAAAGCAACAGGGAATTTTGGTAGTTTCATATCAATAAGTTGTTGGTGGATGAAACCATCAACATCTCCTGCCTCGTGTATGAGTATGTCATCCAGAGTAACGCCATTTTCACCAATTACAGCTACTTCAAGTTTCCCTTTTTTATTGAAAACAATACCTTTGTTGTTGTCTTTACCAAACAACATTGGTTTTCCGTCTTCAAGGTGTAATTGACGATCTTCTCTATGTTTTGGATCTGTGATTTCGGTGTGAATGTTGTGGTTGTAGATAACACAATTCTGCAGTACCTCTACTACAGATGTCCCCTTGTGTTTTGCAGCTTCAACAAATACATCGTGACTCTTTTTCACATTACCATCAATGGCACGAGCAAAGAAGGTTCCTCTTGATCCTAATACCAATTTACCTGGAGTAAATGGGTCTTCAACAGTTCCAAAAGGGGAAGTTTTCGTTACTTTTCCTCGGTCACATGTAGGTGAGTATTGTCCTTTGGTTAGACCGTAAATCTTGTTATTGAATAGAATAACATTAATATCGATATTACGACGCACCATATGAATAAAGTGGTTTCCTCCAATCGCTAGGGCATCCCCGTCACCAGTAATTTCCCAAACTGAAAGATCTGGGTTCGCACTCTTTAATCCAGAAGCAACTGCTGCTGCTCTACCATGAATCGTATGGAAACCATATGTGTTCATATAGTATGGAAAGCGTGACGAACATCCAATACCTGAAATCACTGCATATTTCTCAATCGGAATAGCAAGAGTAACCATAGCTTTCTGTACTGCATTGATGATGGCATGGTCACCACATCCTGGACACCAACGAATCTCGTTTGGTGACTTTAAATCTTTAATCGTATATTGAGTTGAATTTTCTAACATGACAATGACCCTTTCATCTCTTTTTGTACACGTGATTTAATTTCATCATTTGTAAATGGCAAGCCCTGAAGCTTGTTCATTTGAGCATAGTTAAATTGAGGGAATTGATCTCTCAAGTATAATGCAAATTGTCCACTGTTCAATTCACAAACAATGATCTTTTGGTATTTAGAGAATATTTGTTCTGTATTTTGAGGTAGTGGTTGAATGTAGTTAAAGTGAGCCAATGAAACATCTATACCTTCGGCTCTCAACTCTCTAGCACTACTTAATAAATGACCATGAGTCCCTCCCCATCCAACAAGTAGTATTTCTCCTCCTTCTGGGTTGCCATAAACATCAATGTCAGGAATCATATCTGCAACACGAGCAACTTTCTCTGCACGAATATCACACATCTTTTGGTGATTTGCAGGGTCGTGACTCACATTGCCATCTTCTCCTTTTTCTAAACCACCTATTCGGTGCTCGAATCCTTTCATTCCTGGATATGCCCATTCTCTTGCAAGGGTCTCAGCATCTCTCTTATATGGCTTGTAATTTTCTACATCATGAGCGTGTGCAGGATTGATTTCTGGAAGTTCAGACATCCTAGGAAGTCTCATTGGTTGACTTCCATTCCCTAAAAATCCATCTGTCAATAGAATAACAGGTGTCATCCTTTCCATTGCAATCTTACTTGCCATATATGCGTAGTAAAAGCAATCAGATGGGGAAGAAGCTGCCAATACAACCATCGGTGACTCACCATTTCTACCATATAATGACTGAAGTAGATCTGATTGTTCCGTTTTGGTCGGTAGTCCAGTAGATGGTCCTCCACGTTGTACGTTGATAACAACAATTGGTAGTTCTGCGATCACTGCTAGTCCCATTGCCTCAGACTTAAGTGCTAGTCCAGGACCTGACGTCGAGGTAACCGCAAAGTGTCCTGCAAAAGAGGCTCCAATAGTGGTACAAATACCCGCAATCTCATCTTCTGCTTGGAATGATTTAACCCCCAGGTCTTTACGTGCTGCCAACTCTTGAAGAACATCCGTTGCAGGAGTGATAGGATAAGAGCCTATAAACAACGGCTTCTTCGCTTTCTCTGCAGCAGCAAGAATACCCCATGCAGTAGCTTGATTTCCATGAACAGTTCTGTAAGTTCCTTTCTCAATTGGAGCAGGGTTGACTACATAACGAGGCGTCATATGTTGCATATTCATACCATAGTTAAAGCCATCATGTAAAACTTTTAGATTGGCTTCTACTACAGTTGGTTTTTTCGCGAATTTCTTCGTGATAAACGTCTCAATGTAATCTAAAGGACGATTAAACATCCAACATACTAGTCCTAAAGCGAACATGTTTTTTGATCGTAGTACAGATTTATTGTCTAGACCAAATTCTTTCAAACTCTCTTTAGTTAAGTTAGAGATTGGAACTGCGATCTTTCTATAGTCGTGAAGAGACAACTCCTCAAAAGGATCGGTTGTTTTAAACTGAGCTTTTTGAAAGTTCTTTTCAGTAAAACTATCAGAATCATATATAATAGTTCCTTGTAGGCGAATGAACTTAGCATTCGCTTTTATTGCAGCAGGATTCATTGCAACAAGTACATGTGCTAAATCTCCCGGAGTGTTAATTTGGCTTGCACCAAAATGAACTTGAAAACCAGATACACCTCCTACAGTTCCTTGTGGGGCTCTAATTTCTGATGGGAAATCAGGAAATGTTGAAATATCATTTCCATGTAAAGCAGATGCATCTGAAAACAGTGTTCCTGTTAGCTGCATTCCATCTCCAGAGTCTCCAGAGAATCGGATTGCAACTTCGTCCAATTCTATAATTTTAGCTTCGGTAGACATAATTGGATATTTATTAAAAATTTTGGCTAATTGCCTATTAATTTTCCGTTATTAACATTGGTTTAGTGTCTATTTGGTATTTTTTACACTGAAACAATGTCAATATGTTCCTTTTTTGTGTAATACAAAGTTAAGTATAAATGTTAAATAATCGTTCTTTAAAAAGTCATGATTTAGAGAATTTCGTAGATTTGTAATCAATTTATAAACATTATACATTATGACTTTATTAAGAACGCTCAAAGGTAAAACACCTAAAATTGGAAAAACCTGTTTTTTGGCAGAAACCGCAACAATTATTGGAGATGTAGAGATGGGAGATGGATGTAGTATATGGTATGGTGCAGTCTTAAGAGGGGATGTTCATTCGATTCGCTTAGGCGATAATGTAAACGTTCAGGACAATGCAGTAATTCATGCTACTTATAAAAAATCACCAACGAACATTGGGAATAATGTATCTATAGCACATGGTGCCATTGTACATGGTTGTACTATCCATGACAATGTATTGATTGGGATGAATGCCGTGGTTTTAGATGATGCTGTGATTGAGTCAAATGCAATTGTTGCTGCTGGTGCAGTAGTGACTAAAGGTACCGTTGTTAAGTCTGGATCTGTTTATGCTGGATCTCCGGCTAAAAAAATTAAGGAGTTGAGTCCAGCGTTGTTAGAAGGAGAAATCAACCGTATTGCCAATAGTTATGCGATGTATGCGAGTTGGTATACAGAGGATGAGAAATAGGAATTAAAAGGTTTTTATTTTATGTAAATACTTAAAAAGGGAAAGCCGTTTTAAGTATTTACATAAAATAGTCATTACACATATGGTATTAATTGTGTGGAATGACAACATAAACATATCGTTAGGTTCGTTATCGATAAATTACAAACTTCTTTTTATCTCTTGAATTGCACGTTATACGATGGTTATTTTAATCCTGAAGAAGATTTATACATCCCAAGGATAATGCTTAAGCAGCTACTGCTTGAATCATCATAATTTGGGTTAAATAAAAGTCTCTAGGAAGCTTAAATAGCAGAAGTCGTTGATCTAAACACAACTTCATAGCTAGATCTGATAAAATGCAACGGATTGGATGCTGCAGCTCATTATGTCTTATATAAGAATTTCAAAGGCTTTTTTGATCTATTGTAAGCTGTGTCAACTATTGTGATGCATGATTGCATAAACATCATCAGCCTTTGAAAAAGACTCCTGTAGTTTTTTTTTCTAAGTGGGATTAAAATGAAAACTCACATTGTAATCATCAATGGATTATAAT
Source organism: Prolixibacteraceae bacterium (assembly GCA_028377305.1). GTDB lineage: Bacteria > Bacteroidota > Bacteroidia > Bacteroidales > Prolixibacteraceae > Halosquirtibacter. Next base: position 13,888 of record JAONJW010000015.1, read on the forward strand.
GTGAGTTTCTTGTATATCAGTTAAGTACTGACAGTATAACACCATTCTATAGTGTTGGAGTTGGGAGTAAATATCTTTAAATAGATTCCAGGGTTTTAAGAAGAAGTTTTGCTAATTTATCAGGATGGTAATCTGCATATTGGAATGATTCATCTGTAAGATTAACTATTTTATCTCCTTTAATTACAAGAAGAGTTTGTCCTTCAATATGATATGCTTCCACGATATCCTTTGTATCTTTATTGTCAATGTTAATAGATTGAAAAGAGTAAGGTTTATGATTCATTTCGATCTCCATCTCTATATCCTTCTTTACTTCTTGTTCAATAGCTAAACATGTAGAGCATCTCTGTGTGAAATGGAAATAGAGGATCTCAATTTCATCTTCTACCTGATTTTCCTGACCCTGCAAAAGAACAGGGGCTAACAGTAAAACAAATAGAAGGCCAATTGTCGATAGGACTTTTTTCATATGTTTCAATTTAGATGTTGTATTGCCAGCAGAGCTAAAGTTCTATTTGAACATGTCTTCAAATAAAATCTTCGCTTTGTTCCAATTCTCTTTATTAATACAATATTTAATTCTAGGGGTTTGAATTTCTCCTTGTATTAATCCCGCATTCTTAAGCTCTTTTAGGTGTTGTGATAGGGTCGATTTAGCGATGGGAAGTTCATCTGTTAAATCACCGCTATAACAGCAGCATAACTCATCTAGGCGTTTTAAAATATATACCCTTATAGGGTGTCCCAATGCTTTTGCAAATCGAGCAATTTGTTTTTGCTCTTCGGTAATATTACTGTCTATGTCCATTCTTATATGATTCCTTTCTGCAAAATTGGACAAAAAAAGAGTAACATGAAAGAAAAAATATAATGAGAATCTTTTTTGTGATAGATATATGCATAAAATACTCTCTCTAACAATGTCTTTTAGATATATTTTAATAAAAGATTGCTGTTGTGCTTGTGGAGTTGATATATAGCAAGTTACGTGTTGCGAATATAGTGTTTAAATATTGCACTGTATGGGTTCGTTATTTACATATTGTTGTGTTGTTGTTGTTTCATAATGATATGTACATATCTTTTGTGGCACTGTTTTTTTATCTTAGTCTGAAGGGATTCTTTTATTTGAAGTATTACTTTAGATAGAGGAAGCAGTGATAGGGGAGACATTAATTGTCTTGAAAATAATCATCGTCTTCCATACAGAGTATTCTTTGGATATTGATAATTGTAAGATGTTGATATGTAGTTTTATATGTGTGTTATGTGAATTATAAGTTTAGATAAAAGGAACTTGATGAGCTGTATAGATGATCGATTCTTTCACCTTATTATTTACTATATAGTAGGGATGAGATTGGGTAAGGCAAACTATTTTGAATATAATGAGTATAATAAAAAGTTCTGTAAGTATATACTGCTAGTCTGCATTGCTTTATCTACTAGTTCATTGGCATTTACCCCTAGTGGAGTTGAATTTTCAATTTCCATCTATTTTCAGTATTCCTATGGTGTCAATATTGAGGGGGATAAAGGAATTCTTTATGAAGGAGTATGGATCTCATTATTGTCTTTGAAATGGTTTAAATATAAGGGTATGAAGTGGCAAAGACCACTTGTTCCTTATGGAAGAATGAGTCTAACAAACTACGTGTTCCAGTCTATATTGGGAATATTTATTTACTATCCAATGGGGCTTGGACTATATAATAAGGTTGGTTCAACCGTGAGTGTTATTTTGGCATGGATAATATTTGTGTTACAATGTTTATTTAGTTGATGGTGATTGAGAAGATATAATCAGGGACCATTAGAATATGTTTGGAAGAAACTCATATGGATTAATGCTTAATGGTCGTGATAACGTGAAAAAATAGATTCGTCTTCCCCATAATTTAGGGTATGGGGAAGACGATCGCGTTATTTGGTTGAAAAAAGTAACTTAATGTCTGTCCAGTTATCTTCTTTGGTATAGGTAGTATTCTTTGGTATGATAATCAGGGAAATACCACTATCCTTAAATGCCTCTTCTCCCAATAAGGTTAAAGGGCTTTCAGTTCTTTTGATCTCTACCTTTCTTAAAGCCTGGCAATTCTCAAAAGCTTGTCCTTCTATGGTTAATAATGAGCTAGGAAGATTGATCTCTTTTAGCTTGACACAATCCTTAAAGGCAGCCCTGCCAATAGTTTTGAAATTGTCATGGAGTATCACCTTCTCTAGGCTTTTACAGCCCTGAAAAACGGGACCCCATAAATGTTTAAGATTACTGTTTAATTTGATCTCTCGTAATGAGGTGCAGTTTTTGAATGAAGCCCCTAAAACTATTTTAAGTTTATCGTTAAACTGAACTTCTTTAAGTTTGGTGCAATCTTGAAAAGCCCATTTGCCAATAAGATGCAGGTTTGCATTAAAATGTACTTTTTCTAACTCAGAACAGCCCATAAAAGCCCAGGATTCTAGAGTTGTTAACTTCTTGTTGAATTGAATCTTTTTAAGGCTTGAGCATCCCCAGAATGCACCTCCATCAATCAATTCAAGGTTAAGGGGTAGTATTAGCTCTTCAAGGTTCATACATCCCTTAAAAGCCATATCTCCGATCTTTGTGATTGAATCTGAAAAAGAGATGTTAGATAGTGCACTGATTCCTTCGAAGCAATAAGGTCGTATTTCTGTAAGCTCCGGATTATAAGAGAATTTTATTTGAAGATTATTTGAAAGGTTTAGGTTAGATAAAAGGGGGGTGTTTTCTTTTCCCGAACCAACTGCCATTATTTGAAACTGATCAATGTTAGAAGGAATTGTACCGTTAAATTTCTTGCCTGTAAATTCAATGAGGTATACTCCTAACGTTGTATTAGAGGGGTCGATAAATGCGTAGCTCCATTCACCGTTGTTTGTAATATGTTCCATCGTTATTATTTGTTGTCCATATACAAATATAACCATTTTATCCTTTTTTTCTTTAATCGGTAAATGTTATGATTATAAAAACATAAGAGTGTTATAAAATAAGGTTAAATTGTGAAATTTATGAATAAACGACTCAGTCCTTCAGTTATTCTATATAAAAAAAGTGTCATAAACTAATAGGCTTATGACACTTGATGTCTATCTTGCATCCAACTCTTAAATGCAACTTTAGTATCTATTTTAGGATTACCTCATCGGCAAACAACCATGCTGGTTTTCCACTACCACTATGCCAATTCGGACATAGTTTAATATTCTTCGCAGTGATACGAATATATTTAGCTTTTATAGGCTTATTTAAGACAAGAGGAAAATCGTAGTATGTTGGAGTCTTTTCCTTGGTAAACTTATTTTTAATCGTTTGGATCGTTTTATAATCTTCTCCATCAAGTGAATATTCGTATGTTACAGATTTAGGTAAGAATATCCATGATCCTGGATTGCTTAAATGTCTTGATTGGAAAGAGCTAATCTCTTTTACTGCATCAAACTCTAAGGTAATATCCATATCCTCTCCGTAAAAGCCAACCCACTGTCCATCGGTGAAGGTCTGAGTACCTAGTGTACAGTTGTTAAGTAAAGATCTCTCTTTATCTGGATAACTGCTATTAGGTGTGGTGTGGTGTGTAAGTTTAGCATCGGAAGCTTTGTGTACATAAACAGTAATCTCCGTCACTTTACTTACTGTTTTACCATCTTTAATTTGAATGGCTCTTATAGTGGTTGTTTTATCAATCGTAATCGGTTTGTTGTAACGCATACTTCGTCCACTTGGTTCGGATTCATCTAAGGTAAAATAGATATCTCCTGTTAATGACGATGCATTCAGTGAAATCACATTCACCTTCTGGCTCTCATTAAATGCTGTCTTGAAGTTCACATTGAATGCACTCTTTGCATAGTTGATGCCCGCCTCTTGGTATCTCTTATACTCTTTGTTCATTCTTTTTTGGAAGTCTTCCCAGTCACGATTCTCTTGATTTGTCCAAACCACTTCACTCATGGCTGCAAGACGAGGGAAAGTCATATATTCAGCATGCGATGGAGTTGGTACATGTTCTGTCCACAAGTTCGCTTGTGCACCCAGAATATAGTTCGCTTCTGATGCATTTAACTCTTTAGGAATAGGATTAAATTCATATACTTTCTCAATAGGAAGGTTTGCACCAAAAGCAAGAGGTTCTAAGTCTCTAGGCCCCTGATAGTAGTCGAAATAAGCATATTGGGTAGGGGTCATCACCACAGGGTGGTGCATCTTTGCTGCTTTAATTCCACCTTTCATCCCTCGCCAGGACATTACTGCGGCATTAGGTGCTAAGCCTCCTTCTAAGATTTCGTCCCATCCAATAAGCTCTCGTCCATTTTTATTAAGAAACTTTTCTACTCTCGTAATAAAATAACTCTGGAGCGCCTCTACATTCTCAAGCCCTTCTTTTTTAATTCTCTTTTGGCAATCAGCACAGTGCTTCCACTCTTCTTTATCTGCTTCATCTCCTCCGATATGGATATATTTTGAGGGGAACAGGTCCATCACCTCCGAGAGCACATCTTCAATAAAGTGAAAGGTCTCCTCTTTCCCAGAACAATAGATATCTGTAATAGGCCATAATGCCCCTGTTGGAACTTTTAGTGCCTCTCCTTTACATGATAATTCAGGGTATGCGGCAAAAAGTGCTGTAACGTGTGCAGGCATTTCGATCTCGGGAACCACTGTGATGTTACGTTCTTGTGCATAGCGCACCACCTCTTGGATCTGCTCTTGTGTGTAGAATCCGCCATATCTCTTTCCATCTTCTCTATCTTTGGTAGGACGTCCTCCCCAAGGAAGATCTTCATAGTCGGCTCTCCAAGACGAAATCGCTGTTAACTTAGGGTATTTCTTGATCTCAATTCTCCATCCTTGGTCATCAATAAGGTGCCAGTGGAATACATTCATCTTCAACCTAGCCATCCTATCGAGATGTTCCTTTATATATTCTACTGGGAAGAAGTGTCTCGAACAGTCAAGCATCATTCCTCTCCATTGAAATCTAGGAGCATCTTTTATTCTTACCCCAGATACTATCCAATTAATACCTTTTTGATCGGTTGACTCAATTTCTGCAGGAAGTAGGGCACGAAGTGACTGTACACCATAAAAAAGTCCCGCATAGTATGGTGCAGAGATTTGTATAAGTTTATCGTCTACATAGAGATGATAAGATTCACCTACTCTCTCAGACCTCGCTATTTCAATCTGAATCTGATCCTCCTCTTGTTTTGTTTTCGTTACTTTCAAGTCCAGCCCTGTATGTTCTTTAAAGAACTTCTTAAAGTAATTTGCGGTCTCAACCTCTTCGCTTTTTTTAGCATAAATGGTCGTCGTACTGCTTATTTCAAACTGCCCTGATAGCTTCTCGAGAAACTGAGGTTTAGGGATGATATCCGGTTCGGATTGGATCTCTGTTTTGCATGATGCAAATATTGCCAATACCATGATGGCGATGTAATAACTAAATTTTCTCATTGTGTGTGATATCGTTTATTATTACCATACTATTGCATCTTAATACGATAGTATGGTATTCATGTGGATGAATTTAATAAAACATTTCGTATAAAGTTATTAAAAATATAGAGATAATTATAATGATTCTGAGGGTATTGTTGGTATTTTAAGGCCGTCTCAATATCAGAAAGCAAAAAGGGAATTACAGTAGTAGTGACATAGACCTAAGAGAGTGTGACGAATGTCTTGAAAAGTCAAATAGACTTGCCGTGATACGCGGAGGGAATATCTTTTTTAAGATACTCTAATTATCTTCTATTTGAGTTTATCAACAGAATATTTCTTCAATATCTACTTAGATAGAGATTTTTTTACATAAAAGAGACTACTCCAAAAACCATAGATCACCTATTTTTCTTTATCACTCAGGAAAATAAATGTGGGTTAGCAAGCTTATTAGAAACAAAAGCTTGCTTTGGGGAGTAGACTTATTTGATGAATGCAAACAGTTAGAGTATATCCGTAGGAATAGGAATCTCTTTGATATACTAGTTAATCTAAAAGGTTATACCGTAGATTGTACTATGATACGAATCATGCGATATGATCATATCATTGCCCACACTCATCATATTATCAGAATTAGGATGTGGAATAGTTTTACCAAAGGTTTTCTGAAGCCAATATTTCCCTTTATCCCTTGACAGGTAAATGCAATGTCTCGTAACAGGTATTGCTGGTGTAATTTCATTAGGTGTTGTTTGATAGTAGTATCTAGATATGCATTGGTATAACATGATCAATATTCTCATAGAGATCGAAATGTTGACCAATGAATGCCTCCATTTTATACCTGTATATTTATTCTGAAAGATTAATCGCTTGAATTCAATAACCTTTATGCTAGGAGTCCTGTTGATTAGAGGAGCTCTCTGATGGGTAGAAACTGTTCTGTTCATCTAAGTTCTCGAAGCGGAATACACTGTTAACAACGATTCTGACCAGTTCTAGATATCATATCCCCACAAAATTACCGAATGGAAGATATCTCCTCAAAATAAAAAAGAGCTCTCTTTTTGACTAGAGAGCTCCTTTTAGAGTATTAAAATATTAGATGAGCTAGAATTGCTATAATTGGAAGAGAGACCAATGTTCTCTGTAGGAAGATCACAAACAGCTCCCATAGATTAATTGGAATTTTACTACCCAATAGCAGTGCACCTACCTCACTAAGGAAAATAAGTTGTGTTACAGAGACCGCTGCAACCACAAATCGAGTCATCTCGCTAGTGATCGAAGATGCTAGAATTGATGGGATAAACATATCTGCAAAACCTACCACCATACATTTTGAAGCATCTACCGCCTCAGGTATTTGAAGTAGGTTTAAAAGAGGAACAAATGGACGTCCTAACCATTCAAAAATAGGAGTGTAGGTTGAGATCATCAATCCAATGGTTCCGATAGCCATCACCACAGGCAATATACCCACAAGCATATCCAAACTATTCTTTACTCCCTCCAAAACAATCTTCCACGGCTTCTCGATTGCATTGGTTGTTTTCACAGCATTGTAGAATCCATGGCTGATCACACTCTTTCCTTCCGGAATCGCTTCCTTATCTTCGGTTTTATCTGTTCCATCAATCCACTTATCGGTCTTTCTAGATAGAGGTGGCATTCTAGGCACTACAATTGCCACGATAACACCTGTTAGACATACCACAGCATAAAAAGGAACAAACATATGGTCTAGCTTCACTTGGCTAATCACAACCAAACAGAAGCTAATGGATACCGCAGAGAAAGTGGTTCCAATCACTGCTGCCTCTCGTTGGGTATAGGATTTTCCTTCATACTGTTTACTAGACATGATAATCCCAACACTACCATCCCCAAGCCATGAGGCTAAACAGTCGATTGCAGATCTACCAGGAAGGTTAAAAACAGGACGCATAATCTTAGTCAGCCATGTGCCAAACAGTTCCAAGAGCCCAAAGTGGGTCAATAGTGGAAGAAGAAATCCTGCAAAAATAAAAACGGCAAAAAGAGTTGGTAATAGATCGCTGTAGACAAATCCCCCTGTGTCACCATTCAATACCATCTCTGGTCCATAGTCAAACATGACCATAAAAGTGAAAGCAGCGCCCACAACTCTTAAAATTCCCCATATTGGAGCAACGCCAAATAGTGCTTTTAGAAATTGATTATTCCAAATCGCTTTCGGTTTGAAGAGATTGGATAGAAGATAGCCAACACTTGCTATAACCATAATAGTTGCAATCAAGAGTGGCATTCGATCACCAACAATGAATAATAATTCATCTTTAAGAATGGCAATTGGAATAGAAAAACTCTCTTTATATGGTATTGGTGTCATGAAACAGAATACTCCCAAAAGCGATGGTATCGCGAACCATAAGATGTTTCTTAGTGTGTAGATGTTTTTATTGTTTTGCATTTTTCTTACGATCCCTCTTGTGTATTAGTTGTTTAATAATGGTGCAAATATAGTTTGCTTTTCAAGTATAACAAATCAACTTTGCCTTTGTTGCGTAAGGAGAGGTGAAGAATCAATCTTGTTTAATTGATGTTAGAAGCAATGGATAATTATTAGTTTATCACTTGTTTTATTCATTGATGTAACTGATCATTAAATATTTATTCATCTTGTGGTGTGATAATTTAAACGAGATTATATAGGGGATAATCCAATTGGTGGTCTATAGTGTTAAAAAATAATAATAGTTTAAATTCCTTCTTGAAGACTTTCCATCCAACATAAAAAAAGAGCCTAGACCATCAATGGTCTAGGCTCTTAATGAAATGGTAGGCTTAATTCTCAAATAATTCGTTATTGGGAGAGTAACTATCCTTGTTTTCCATCCTCTCTGTTGAGGTGATCAATTCTCTGTTCTAACGTAGGGTGAGAATATGTACACTTCACGACAAAAGGATGTGGTGTGAGGTTGGCAAGACTATTCTTGGTTAAATTCTTTAAACCTCCAATTAAACCCTCTTTTAGTCCATGCTGTTTGGCAAAGTCATCCGCTTGATATTCGTTTTTACGACTAAATATCGACATGAAGATAGAGGTAACTTCTGTTAGAGGAGTAAGAACAAAGGAGAAAAATAGTAATCCTAATTCAAAAGTTGGGTTATCTGTTCCCATGACGATAGAAGTCAAAGGCTGCTCTAGAACCAACGACAACAAGTAAAATATAATGAAGGTCTGAGTAAACGACAACACCATACTTTGTACTACATGTCTCTTTTGGGCATGTCCTACCTCATGTGCAAGGACGGCAAGGATCTCATCACTCGAAAGTTGTTCTATTAATGTGTCAAAAAGAACAATACGTTTCATCTTGCCAAGACCGGTGAAGTATGCGTTAGCTTTGGCGCTTCGCTTAGAGCCATCGATAACATAGATCTCTTTAACAGGGAACTCCACCTTTTGTGCAAACGCCATGATCTTATCTTTCAACTCACCATCTTCTAGTGGGGTTTGCTTGTTAAACAGAGGAACGATTAGGCTCGAATAGAACAATAGCATAAACAGTGAAAAGCCTGCAACAATAGCAAAGGCAATAATAAAGAAATTACTCCCCAAGATCAGATAACTCTTTACAATTAATGCCAACAGTATTCCACCGATGATTGCTCCTACCAATAGAGATTTTAAAAAGTCTCCGATGAAAGTTTTTAGGGTCGACCGATTAAAGCCATACTTCTCCTCAATCACAAAAGTACTATAGTAGGAGAATGGAAGTCCCATCATGGTTGAACCCAAAGAGAGAAGTCCAAAAAACATAAGAGCTTGCCATATCGGATTATCCGTAAAGGTGCCAACCCACAAATCGATAGCTCCAAACATTCTAGTGGATACTAACCCTATGGTCACCATAAAGGTGAGACAACTAGAGAGCATTGATAGTTTGGCATTCGCTTTCCCATAGGCTTGAGATTTTTCATACTCTTTCTGCTCATAGATATCCTTTAAGCTATCAGGAAGTGCAGCACCTCGATTCTTATTGTTAAGATAGGTGAGTAGGGTGTTAAATAAAAATTGTCCTGTAATGATCGTAATAAGGACTATCATCAAATTATCACTATTCATAGATCTATTTATTTCAAAATATTGTGGTTATTACACTCTTTGTTAAGTTGCCTGACGAAATCCTCCATGTAGCTTGTTCTCTCCCGTGCGAGGCTTTTGCCAGTGGTAGTATTCATCTTCTCTTCAATTTGAAAGAGTTTCGCATAGAAGTGATCTAATGTACTGTTTTCCGCCTCTCGATTACCATATGGATAACTCTCATCATAAATAGCCGATCCAATAGACCCTCCATAAGCAAATGCTCTAGCGATACCGATGGCGCCAATAGCATCTAAGCGATCGGCATCCTGCACTATCTGGAAGTTAATAGAGCCAGTTACTGGATGATCCTTCTGTTTTGAGAAAGAGATATGCTCAATAATGAACAGTATCTCCGACTTTATCTCCTGGGGCAGTTCGTATTGATCTAAGTATTGAACGATCCAAGGGTAATCACAAATCTTAAGCTTGGGATCCGCCACATCATGTAATATCGAAGCAAAGAAAATCGTTAAAAGACATCCCTCGTTCTCCTCTTGTTGTATAACCTGAGCATTGTGCCATACCCTAGAAATATGCAACCAATCATGACTCCCTTCTAGGTTCGTAAAAAGGGCTTTGATATCGTTGGTAACTCTTTTGTTTATCGTATCTGTTAGAACTAAAGCCATAAGAATTCATTGATATGTTTGTTTTACAAACATAGGGTTCTCATCCATTAGAATAAAATAAATAGTTCGTAAAATTGCCGTACCTGTAAAAATCCATTCCGAAATATAACCACATGAAATGATTCGCACGAGAATGTGATGAATAACCATATCAATTTGCACGATATTCTATTTGTAAGAATTCACTGGCAAATCCCGTTTGAAATGATCTTTTAGATAGGAGATATATAAATAGAAACAAAGGTGTTTTTCGTCCACTTGGTTCGAATCCATCTAAGGTAAAATAGATATGAAAAGCAATATGTTAGATCTATTTTTTTTGTTGTGAGTCAGAGTCAATTAGTTGCTATCAAGTTAATTGTGTTATGTTAAACAAGGTGAACAAAAACTGAATAGAAATGTGTAGCTAGACAAAAATACCAAACTGGGTGACTGAAAATTATTATCTCTAATGTGCTATTTATGAAAATACAATACATCTGAACTTTCTCAATTAAATCATCACTTCATTACCCCCCCCTTTGGCTTATTGTGAGAACTAGATGTCAATTTGATGAGGTCGTTTTGAAACTAAATAGTTAGTTCGTAGAAGACTATCAAATGTTACCAAAATTGAAGATATTCCACGTTGCAATTAAAATATTCAAATAAATAAAAGACTATTTGTTAAGGTAGACCAACCCTGTTTTGACTTTACTCAATAAAAATAGTATATCTGAAGTGACTTATCTAAGACATGTTTGGCAACCATACAATCATCTAATTACTTTGACTATTCCAATTTAAGGTACGTAATTCAACATAGAGTGACACATTCTCAAAAGGTGTCATCGAATTCAATTTACTCTCCTCGTATAAATCTAGTTGAAACTTTTTCTTATTCGGTCAAGATTAAGAAGACATAGGATCATCATATGACCAAACAGGGGATTGGTAAGAGTTTGGTAGGGGATTCCTCCGTACTTTGTCCATGGTTTGTCCATGCCTCCTCCATGGTTTGTCCATCGATAAAATGAAATCGATGGTTGAATGATGGACAAGCCATAGTTAAACCATATTTAAAGGACGGGTTAAGTAGCGATGAGACCATAAGAAGACCCTGCTTGGGATAGGTTCTAGTGATGAAGAGTACTGTCTCTTTTCATTGCTTTTGAAAACAAGAACGATTCTATCTAGAGCTACTTTCTCTATGCCGTTGGCAATACCTAAAGTTAGCCAATCCGAACTATGTATCAAAGTTTTTGGCGAGTTTATCTGTTTGAAATATATTACTCTTTTAAGATTAGATGAAAATAATCGTGTCTTATAGGAATTTGTGCTCTAAAATATTCATGATTTATAAGTTCGGTGGTGTTGTTTTGTGTATATTTGTTTTTCTTTGTTAAAATGTATTTGTTTGGTGTTTTGTGAACTTCATATGTAAACCTGTTGCTTGTAGGAACAGTGTTGTTTTTGAGGTTTAATACTGATTGAATATTTATTTCAATGATAACAATTGAGTATAGTATAAAATGATATGAGAATGAGAAAAATTATCTTTCTGTATGTAGCTGTAATTTTGATGATTTCCTGTTCTAAGGAAGAGTTGCCTGGTTACACTAAAGCCGTCGCCATTGAAAATGAGATACTACAAACTATACGAGATTATCACGTGAAGGAGATTTATGTTAAAGATTACCAGACGCTATTTAATTCTCGGAATCATTTTACGAAAGATTTTGAAGTTGGAGGAGGCATGATTAGAGTAGATGAAAAATGGTATTCTTTAAAGAATGTTAAAGAATTGAGGCTTAGCCCTGGAAATTCATCTCAAGGTTTAATTATTGTTCTGCCTTTTCCCCATAAGTTTAGGTGATTGGTATTAGTAGGTCAGTTTAACTAAATTTTAGAATATGAGAATTGTTTGTATTATTATAATGAGTTTCCTCTTTTTAGCATGTGAAAAGACCAGATATATGACAGAAGAGGAAATGGTAGAAAAAAAAGTTAGAGAAATTATCCAAGCGAACGATGTGACTGGAGTGGTGATTCTTCGATTAGATGATGAGTTTATATCTGCTATGGAACGGAGATCTTGGTCTGAGACTTTTCCATCTTCTGGTGTGATTAATATCTCAAATGGAAAAATAAAGGTAGAAGGAGTGTGGTATGATTTAGTAGATGTGGATAAGATCGAGGTGAGAAAATTACAGAAAGTAAAAGCGATATTACTACATTTCTATTGATAACAAGTGTTTTGACTGGGAAATAAACTGCCGAGTTATCTTCGTAAAGCTAAATTTAATAAGAGGATGAGAAAATTAGTATTGTTTATAATGGTTTTTATTTCGATTGCCTGTAGTAAGGAGGAGCTTACACCAAATACAGAGACCTTCCTTTTAGAGCAAGAGATGCTAAAATTCATTGATGATCATCATGTCGAAGCAGTGGGTATTAGAGCCTTGAGCTATAGAGATACATTTTACACGAAAGATTTTGAGGTAAAGAATGGAATGTTGCGTGTCGGAAGGGTTTGGTATGCTTTGTCATCCATTGAAGAGTGTCGGTTAGTAGTTAAGGATTCTTCCTTGTTTATGCGAATATTCTTGAAATAGTTGAGGTGTGCTTTATTCATAATTCAAAGACTGGATTTTGATATAGATTCGTTAATGAAAAATAACCAATCAAATTGTTTTTTAGTTTCCCAACTTCGTTTTTTTGATTAAAAGATGAATATATCGAAAGAGGTTTGACTGGAAAATTGGTCGCTACCCCAAAGTTAAAACGTAAAGAGGGGGGTAGGTGTAAATTTGTTAAGGGAGTCAAATTGATATTCTTTTATGTGTTTGTTAATTTTTCGGAACTCAAGTTTTTGAATAATCCATTTAAAAAATTTGGATCTAAAATCAGAAATGACTTGACTTTCTTTTAATTCAATAACATGTTTCCCTGTTAGACTTCCTAAATTTAAGTCGTGTATTTTACATATTTTGTCTAGATTCTTTCATAATAGTGCTCTTGTGCATTATGAAAGATGCAAAAAAAGAATTTGGAGATTCTTTGCAGTATTCTGAATGCGTATGGTGATAAAAGCCCAAATTTTAGAATCATTAGTAATTGTTTTTATGCTCTTTCCAAAACTTAGTACGAAGGAGGAGTTGTTCCTCCTTTATTGCTCCTGCTATTTACACTAAAACACGCATTAATTTATAATATAGTGTTGCATTTATGATTTGAATGCAAGCTTGATTCAGTGAATAAACGTTTAGGTGTACACGTAACCTTTTGGATATAAGTTTAGTTGCCAAGGTGAAAGTGATTTAAGTGTTCATGATACAAGAGAGAAACGTTGACAACACCTTAAGTTTTTTGAGAATGAATGTTTCATTATAGCCAAAGTTCCAAGAGTTATTACAGAAAAAGGGAACATTGAGTCTCATTGTATTAAACAAGTAGTTTGTGATATGTCTCCGTTGGTAATAAGTGGAGTTAAAAGCATCAAGTGGAGTTAAAAGCATCTAATAGAGGTTTAGATTACTTTTGATCCCATAATATTAAGATTATCAATGAAGCTGTAGATCAGATAAGGTGTAAAGAATCCAAAGATGAATCATGCCTGAAAAGGTATCGATACTTATTGTTGAAGAACAAGAATAACTTCACACAGAAACAGCAATAAGACTTTTAAGCCCTTCCCATATCAAATAGAAAAGCTTTAGGGTTCTTCAGATAAATGGACGTTTCCGGAACATCTACACATACGCAAGCAATCTCGAGGAATTTGAATGCAGATTAAAGCAATGGTATTATTCGGCAACGCATTCAAGACTAAAAACTATAATTAGAGCTGCTAGGACAATAAAGAATCACTGGAGTGTATTCTTTAATTGTTCAAACAATAAAAAGATGTGCGAGGGGTTTTGAAGATCTAATAATAGAAAGATGAATAAATATTGCACTATTTAATATGGCTACTCGCCAAATCTCGGAAAAAGCTTTTTTTAATAAACTTATGGTGTTGTATTGATGTTTAGGTATTTAGACTAGAAGAGTAAATACTTTAAGAAATGGATTTGACTTTAATATTAACAGAAAAATGTAATGCAAAGTGTAGACATTGTTTTGAAGAAAATTGCGACTATACTGCCGATAGTTTGACGATGGATATTTCTGATGCAGAGAGGTATATTGATGAAATTGTTGCAGTCGGGAAACAAGAAAATAAAGAAGTGAGGCTCCAATTTTCGGGAGGTGAGGTGTTTTTAGTGTATGATCTAATGCTTCATTTAACACGATATGCAAAGAGTAAAGGAATTAAATCAATTTCCTGTACAACAAATGGCTATTGGGGAAAATCACTGGTCGATGCAGACGTTAAGGTTGAAAAGTTAGTATCCGCAGGAATCACTTTATTCGGGATTAGTCTTGATGAGTTTCATCAAGAGTATATAGATATTGATTATGTGCGAAATGCTATTAAAACTATACAGAAGTATGGAGTCCGTATTGGAATTAAAACTGTCTTGACAAAAAAAAGTAAAAGGCTTTCTAGTGTCTTACAAGATATTGATGATTTACTAATAAATAAGTCTATTCATTGTCAGTCGATGTCTTATATTCCATATAATTCAAAAAGTAAAATACCTTTAGAAGATGTGTTAACAGAGAAGACTATGCCGAATGAAGTCTGCCCTAGTTTTGTGATAACAATATTGCCAAATGGAGTCGTTTTCCCTTGTTGTAGTGTAGGTTGGACTGATAATCTTATTCTTGGGAATGCTCAAGATGATAGTTTAGGTAAAATACTGAAACAACTTCGGTCTAATATTATATTTGAGATTCTACAAGATCAAGGTCCTATTGCATTTGCGAAACAGATGAATCTTGTTAATGATTGTAGGCTTCAAGAAGAACGTTTTGCAAACTATTGTCACTTGTGTTATAGTGTCTTTAAATCAGAGTCTTTGAGTCTTGTTCTAGACGATGTTATTACAGATTGGAAGAGGAGGCGTGTTGATAAAATATTAAATATACTAGAGGAATAGAGAGTGATGTAATATTGCATCGAGTATATAATTAATCTTAATTATTATGAATAAAAAAGATGATTTTAAGAAGCTAGCCGCAAAATGTATTGAAAATGATGACTTTCGTAGAGACTTTGAGAAGGATCCAACTAAAACAGCTCAGACTATCGGCATTACGTTAGAAGAGGAAACTGCAAAGAAGATTAAAGAAAAAATGAAAACTAATCCTCCAGTTACTGATGGATTTGTTTCTCATGTTGTTTCATCATTTTAAGTAATTATGGGGGGCGGTTTTTAGAATTAGCCCCTCCATTTTCGTGAGTTTAATCGTGTGCAAATTAAAATTCATATCTGATTGGATGTTTTTGGTTGCCACAATAGATTTAGAGATCTTTTAGTGTAATTATTCGATTATTAGCCTTCGAAAATGAAATCGTTTTCAAAATAATCAATTGTATTTACAGCTTCAAGTTGACTGTCCTTTGCTTCTAAAGTTATTCATTTGTATCATTTTGTAGATGGTGTTTCTTTAACCTTTTTGTAATAATCAGTATTAAAACTACATACTAGTTTTTTTTGCCTAAAGTGGTCGGAAGTCTCCCTCTTCTTATTTGATTCAGGGATACTCCTTTTTCAAAACAAATACTGTTCTTAGACCCCAATTCAATAGTTTGTTGTTATACTTGTTTATAGAAACCTTTCTTCTTATAGGAATCATTTATCATGATGACTGTAGAATGAGATTAAATATCCATGTTATGGCTATTTATATAGTTTTTCATGAAAACAATTGTTCTTTGATGTTATTCTGGAAGGGAATTATCATGTGGTTAGGTATGATACTCGCAAGTTTTTGTATAACTTTGTTTTTTCAATTTATTAGGTCCATTTTATGGTGATCTATGAGAGAATCAGAGCAGATTATTATGAGGGTATTATGTGTAGGTTTGTCTACAGTGGATGTTCAATATTTGGTAGATGATTTGCCAAAGAGGAACAAGAAGATCAAAACGGATGCCCCATTGGTTGCGATGGGGGGACCAGCAACAAATGCAGCCTTACTGTGTTCTCATCTAGGAGATCGGGTATGTTTGGTAACTGCATTTGGTAGAAATGGTTTTTGTGATTCTTTTGATCGTGAGATGAAACAGTTTGGTGTTCGTGTTCATGATTGGATGTTTCAAAAGGAGTTTATGCCTATTCTCGCTTCGATTTTCACTTACAAAGATAATGGGGATCGATCGATTGTATCGTCCTTACCTTCGAGTAGTAATAAGAATTTTCATCATGTAAGTTTAGGTGATGCTAAATGGGATGCTATATTAGTGGATGGATTTTATATATCTCATTGTGTGAAACTGATGCGAAGTAGTTATTCCGATAACATTCCTGTTGTTTTGGATGGTGGGAGTTGGAAAGAGGGCATGGATCAGTTATTGCCATATATTAACATCGCGATCTGTTCCGAAGATTTTATGCCTCCAGATTGCTTTAATATAGAGGATGTCAGACGTTATCTTTTTCAGTTTTCAAATATTCAGAAGGTGGTTGTCACAAGAGGTGATAAACCATTGATTTGGTATGATGGAGAAGAGGAAGGAGAGATGTGTATTGAGAACGTAGAAGTGAAGGATACGCTAGGAGCGGGAGATTTCTTTCATGGTGCCTTCGTTTTTTATATCACAAAGTATCCTTTTGTTGAGGCATTACAAAAAGCTGCAACAGTTGCAACGTCTAGTTGTAAATATTTTGGTACCCGAGATTGGTTTAAAGAATTGAGCAAAAATTGATACATTAGATAGATATGAGATTTGAAGATCTTAACTTAAGTAATCCAATACTTAATGCGTTAAATGATAGAGGTTTTACTACGCCGACACCGATACAGGAGAGAGTGTTTTCGAAATTTATGTCAGGGGTGGACTTTATGGGTATTGCCCAGACCGGTACAGGTAAAACTCTAGCTTACCTATTGCCAGCATTAAGGTTGTGGAAATTTACCAAGAGTCCATTACCACAAGTTTTGATCGTGGTTCCTACACGAGAGTTAGTGATACAAGTAGTAGAAGAGATTGAGAAATTAACTCCATATATGAATACACATCCTGTAGGGGTGTATGGTGGAGCTAATATCAATACCCAAGCACAAACTATAATGCAGGGGTTAGATTTCTTAGTAGCTACTCCAGGACGTTTGTTAGATCTATTATTGAACGGCATCTTGAATCCGAAGAACATCAAGAAGTTGATTATTGATGAGGTGGATGAAATGTTAGATCTTGGTTTTCGTCAACAGTTGGTTCGTTTGATGGATATGCTCCCAGAGCAGCGTCAGAATGTGATGTTCTCGGCTACCATGACTGAGGATGTCGAGACATTTATTTCAGACTTCTTTGGTGCTGTGGATCGTGTAGAGGCAGCTCCTGTAGGTACACCTTTGGCTAATATTAACCAGAGTGTGTATGAGGTGCCTAATTTCAATACGAAGCGTAACCTTTTACGTATCTTGTTACAAGATGATCAGATGAAGAAGGTGCTTATCTTTGCGTCTAATAAACGTATGGCAGATTCATTGTATGATGAATTGGTTGTGGAGTATGGCGAACAAGTAGGCGTGATTCACTCTAATAAAGCACAGAATAATCGTTTTAATACGGTAAAGGATTTTAAAGAAGATCGTTTGCAGTATTTAATTGCGACAGATGTCGTGGCACGTGGTATTGATATCGAAGGGGTAACGCATGTTATTAACTTTGATATTCCAGAAGTCCCAGAGAACTATATGCACCGTATTGGGCGTACGGGACGAGCAGATCGTAAAGGTCAATCTATTGCTTTTGTAGGGGATAGAGAGAGAGAGAGTATGGCGTTGATTGAGGAGTTGATGTCCATGAAAGTAAATCGTTTGCCAAACCCAGAAGATTTGGTTTACTCTGATGTCTTGGTGGATGCAGAGAAGCCTGTCATTAAGATGAAAAATATTCTGGTGAAGACTAAGAAACGTGATGTAGGCCCTGCTTTTCATGATAAGAAGTTGAAGAACCAGAAGGTGAATATGAAGAAGACCCGTGCGGAGAAGATGAAAGAGAAGTATAAGAAACCAAAGACCAGAGGTCAAAAACGGTAGTGCTTATGAATAAATATATTGGAGCTCATGTGAGTGCCGCAGGAGGAGTTGAGAATGCTCCGCTGAATGCACAAAAACTCGGAGCTACTGCTTTTGCATTATTTACGAAGAATCAGAGGCAGTGGGTTGGGAAAGCCCTGACGGAAGAGCAGATTGCTACGTTTAAAGCCAACTGTGCGCAAGGAGGCTTTAGTGCATCTCAGATTCTTCCTCACGACAGTTATCTGATTAACTTAGGTCATCCAGAGCAAGAAGCATTAGATAAGTCTCGTAATGCTTTTTTAGATGAGATAAAGCGATGTGAGCAATTAGGTTTAGATCGGTTGAATTTTCATCCGGGGAGTCACCTTAAGAAGATGACAGAAGAGGCGTGTTTGGACCGAATTGCAGCATCTATTAATTGGGCATTAGAACAAACCGAAGGGGTGATTGCTGTGATTGAAAATACAGCAGGACAAGGATCAAATATGGGGTTTCGTTTTGAGCATTTAGCACATATTATATCTCAGGTAGAAGACAAGAGTCGTGTAGGTGTCTGTATCGATACATGTCATGCTTTTACTTCAGGATACGATTTGTCAAGTAGAGCAACAGCCCAAGAGACTTTCGATTTGTTCGAAGAGATTGTAGGATTTGAATTTTTGAAAGGAATGCACCTTAACGATTCAAAGAAAGAGTTAGGGTCCCGTGTGGATCGTCATGAATCTTTGGGTAAAGGTTTTATTGGAATGGATGTGTTTGACTTTATCATGAAAGATGACCGTTTCAATGGCATCCCAATGGTTTTGGAGACCCCAAACAGTGATATATGGAAGGAAGAGATTGATTTGTTAAAGGAAATGGTTCGATGAAGTGGCTTTGGATTGTAATGTCAATATTTGGGTTGATTTCATGCAACCCACGTGTTCGTCGTGGAGACTTGCTTTTTCGTTCGTCCATAGAGAGTTCACTATCTTCGTCTATCAATAATGTTACAGGAGATGTAGGCTACTCTCATATGGGTATTGCAGATACTTTGAATGGAGAGATCGTGGTCTATCATGCTTCACCCAATGGGGGAGTACATTGCTCCACATTAATAGGTTTTGTCCAGGAGGATCAGGTGCCACACCGAGTGGATGTTTTTCGGATTGATAATCCAATTAGATTTGATGTTAGTAGTGCTCTTGTAAAATCAAGAAGCCTAGTGGGTGAACCATACAATAATACCTATGTTATAGAAGATAGAGGGTATTATTGTTCTGAGTTCATTTACGAGATCTTTAAGAAAGACTCTGTGTTTCAGTTAGAGCCTATGACATTCAAAGATCCAAAGACCCAGCAATTTGATGAAGGTTGGGTATCTTATTATAAGAAAATAGGAATAGATATTCCAGAAGGACAGTTAGGTTGTAATCCTAACAAAATGTCAAAACATCCTGATTTAAGTTACTTCTTCTCTATAAAGGAAGAAGATATTGGTGCTTTAAACCCCTAGTATAAATTTCAGTATAGAGGATAAAAAGAGGAGTCATTGGGACTCCTCTTTTTGCTTTTTATAGCTGTTTTTTAGGATATAGAGATTCCCATTGTTCTGGCTGATCTTTCAGTTTGAAGTCAAACCAAGAGACGATTGTTTGGTTCCACTGTTTCCTTTTGGTGTAATCGATGATCCAATGATTTTCTCCATCGATCAGTACCATCTCAGCATCTTTCTTCAAAAGTTTTAGAGCTAGATAGAACTGTTTGCTTTCTCCCACGGGAACATTGGTGTCTGCCGTACCATGGAGAAGTAGAATCGAGTTTTTAAATTTATCAGCTCTAAATAATGGACTCTGCTTTACTAATAGCTCTTGGTTGTTCCATGGATAGCTCCCTGTTGCTGCAATCGTATTGTAACTATAACCCCAATAGCCTTCTCCCCAGTAACTTGTAATGTCACTTATCCCTGCATGGGATATTGCGGTCTTAAAGAGATCTGTACGTGTCTGTAGCATCATTGTTGTAAAGCCTCCATAACTTGCGCCAATACACCCTACATTCTTGGCGTCGGCACTCGGATGAGAGTCAAGGAATGATTTGGTGCCCTGTATTACATCTTCGATGGCATCTTTACCCCATCCATTCACATGATATGAGGAGAAGTTCTGTCCAAAACCTGTGGCACCACTTGGTTGAACTACATATACAATGTATCCTCTGGCAGCCCATAGGTTCTTAGGATAACGTCCACCGAATGATCTTACTGTTGGTGAAGTTCCACCATAATAATATACAATGACTGGGTATTTTTTGTTTTTATTGAAGAAAGGAGGGTAATAAACACGTCCAAAGATCGTGTCGCCATTATGGTTCTTAAAGTTATACTCTTCGGTGTCTCCCAGTATAATCTCTCGGTTTTTCACATTTTCACTTTGTGCAATCAGACGATTACTCTTTTTCTTTGTGTCATAAGCATATACCTCTGTATCTTTTGATATACTTGAACCATAGTAAAGAATATTACGATGTTTGTTATCTGTCGTAAAGTTGCTAATAACATCTACTGGAGTGTCCAAAAGTGTAAACTGCTTTTTGTCTATCTGATATGTATAGATGGATCTTTTGTCTTTGTTACTACAAAGGAGGTATAATGTATTATCTCCGGCCCATTCATAAGTTGTAACCGATGGGTTGAAATCTTTAGTAATAGCAGAGATGCTTTTTGTATCTCTATCGTATATAAATAATTGACTGTCGAATAGATTGGCTTTATGAGAAGTTTGGATGTTTTTACCAACCCCTTCAAAAGACGTTGGGTTTGCTTGATACACAAGCTTCCTTCCATCTGGACTGTAAGAGACTCCAAAATCATCATCTTGTTTATTGAATAAAGTATCTACCTTGAAAGTGTTCAGATCCATTTCATACATCTTCATACGGTAGAATGGGAAATCGTCACAGTCTTGTTGTTTTGTTGAAAAGATAATGCGATTTCCATCAGGACTAATATCTTGTAGCGAAGTTGTGAGATAGCCTGCAGTCAATTGGATATCTTGATAGGTGTTAAGATTAATCATCCTCAAGCCATAACGATTACGGTATCCAGCAATACGATCGTCTGGTGTAAAGATACGCTGAAGGTCTTTCTTTTTCTCTTTGTATATTGTGCTAATATAGAGTATTTTGTCTGTTTTAGGACTTAAGTAGAAATAGTTTAATTTCTTGATATCTGTATATAAGACCTTTGTCTGTGCTGTTATTGGGTTGTAAGATAGAATGTCGTAATTAACATCTCCTTTCTTTCCATATACAAGGATATCGTTAAATTTTTCCCATTGTAAGTTGATTAGGCTTTCGTATCTCCAATCCTTAATGATACGGTTTGTTTTGAAATCACGTACTTGATATCTGTAGTGATTTTTCCCTTTTACAAGATCATTGAAGACAATGGTGTAGAACTTTCCTGAAGGAGATAGTTTCGCGCTAGATATTTTTGTCCCATCTAAAAGATCATGTAGTGTTAATACCCTTTTTTGTTGATCAGACGTAGGAGTATAGTTCATTTGATGACCTTCTACTTTGATGGTTGTTTTAAATTGGCTTTTTTCCTGTAGTTGTGCCATTACAATGGTAATATGATGAGTCCCTAGTGTCAGCTTCATCGGTACCTTTAGAGTTGTGGAAGCTGAGTCTTTATACTCTTTTATCATTTTATGATCAAGATAGATCTTTACCGGGTTGTTCACTTTTACATCAAACGATGTTTTGATCCATTGTTTGGCGTCTATGGTTGTTTCTAGAAGAAAAATATGTTTTGGTCGATTCAAATCAACTGCGATCTTTTCTTCACTCTTTCTTTCCCAATTTAGTTTTTTGTTTATATGTATCTCATTAAACTCCGTTTGAAACGAAGAGAGAACATTCAGATACGTCGTTTTCTTAAAGTTGACATCTCCTTGTTCACTAAAAAGAGGGAGATGTGCTTTCCCAAGTGTCGTGATATTCCACTTCTTTGTGCCTGTTGTGGTTTCATGTGTGAAACCTACCTGTATGTATATACAGAATGCTGCAATGCATGCTAAAAGTTTATTCATGATTTTCTGTTATTATTACTTTGTTCGAAAGTATATATATGTTTTATCTATTAGTCTAAATTTTATGAAAAATATTTTTCTTTATACTGATTTTTTGCAATTGTGTCATTTATCAACCAAAAGTTAATTATTAGATTAAATATTCTATTGCTTTTAATTTAGCAGGATAGTGTAGTATATCATTTACAATTAGATTCAATCTTTGTATCTTGTGCGGGATAACAACCACAGCTTTAGAGGTGCTGTTATTACTGTTTTGATTAAAAATAAAATAGAACTATAATATGACTCAATTTGCTTCAAGAGTCGCTTTGTTGCGTGATGAAATGCAAAAGCGACAGCTGGATGCTTATGTGATTTATCATTCGGATTCCCATCTGAGTGAGTACATTCATGATCATTTTAAATGTAGAGAGTGGTTAAGTGGCTTCTCTGGATCTTATGGCTTTGTTGTGGTAACCAATGACGAAGCTGCATTGTGGACTGATTCTAGATATACCCTACAAGCAAAGAAGGAGTTGATGGATAATCCAATCGATCTAATTCAAGATCGAACCTCATCTACCATTCATTATACGCAGTGGATTCAGGATCGTTTCCCTAATGGTGCCAAAGTGGGATTTGATGCCCGTATGGTTTCTATAAGTGAATTTAAAGGAAATGTTGCGGATAAAATTGAATGGGTAGATTGTGGGGATATGTTCAAGACAATTGCTGCGAATTTGGTCCCATTAACATATTGCCCAATTAAAAATCAAACCATAGATTATGCTGGGAGCTCTAGGGAAGATAAAGTGAAAGATCTAAGAAATTATATGAATGCCAATGGTTTGGATCATTATATAGTAGCTGCTCTTGATGAGATTGCATGGTTATTAAATTTAAGAGGATCTGATATTTCGTATAATCCAGTATTCTACTCCTTTGTTCTTGTTTCTGAAGAGCAAATTCGTCTATTTGTAGGACAAGATGTGCCTGATGAGTTAAGGAGCTTAAAGGGGCTTTCAGTGGAAAAATATGAAGACTTCTATGGTGCTGCAGCTCAATTAAAGGGTGTGATTGGCTTGGATGCCTCGAAAACAAATCAAAAAGTCCTTGCCGTATTAAATACAGAATTCAAAACGGTTATTTCTCCTGTAACTCTACCTAAATCTCAAAAGAACCCAGCAGAACTTGCTGGTGCTATCAAAGCTCATGATCTAGACGGGTGTTCTCTGCTTAAGTTTTGGATGTGGCTAGAAGATCATGCTCAGGATGGGGTGAGCGAGTATGAGATAGGGGGTCGTTTGAATTTTTTCCGCAAAGGTCATTCGGAGTTTGTTCAAGATAGTTTCTCTCCAATTGTTGGATTGAATGCTAATGGAGCAATTGTACATTACTCTGCACCGGAAAGAGGAAGTCAAGCTGTAAAAGGAGATGGACTTCTTTTGATTGATTCTGGAGGGCAGTATTTTATGGGAACTACAGATATCACTCGAACTTTTGCTATTGGCAAAGTATCGGAGGATATGAAGATAGACTATACTAATGTGTTAAAAGGCGTAATAGGACTGTCTAGTGCAGTTTTTCCTGAAGGTTATGCTGGATGTCATTTGGATATTTTAGCTCGCACAGCATTGCTTAAAACAAGAAGTAACTATGGACATGGAACTGGACATGGAGTGGGGAGTTATTTGAATGTACATGAAGGGCCTATGTCTATTCGCCCTGATTATAATAATGAACCTCTACGGAAAGGTCAAGTCCTTTCTATTGAACCAGGTTTATATATAGAGGGTGAATATGGTATTCGCATTGAGAATCTGGCTGCCGTTTCTTTAGATCTGAAGAATGAATTCGGTCAGTTTATGCGTTTTGATACGCTCACTGCTTTTCCATTTGAAAAGAAACTGATTGATGTGACCATATTAACCCGTGAGGAGATTAAATGGGTTAATGATTATCATCAATCAGTTTTTAAAAGATTAAAAGGTTTGCTTAATGAGAAAGAACGATCGTTCCTTCAGTATAAGACTCAAGCCATTTAATCTCGATACCTATATTCCGCAAGAAGCATTTCGAGCTTCTTGCGTGAAAAATGTATCCTGCTTTTTACTGTTCCTATAGGTAGGTTTAATATTTCTGAGATCTCATGATAGTGATACCCATTAATAAAGAGAGTAAGAGGATCTCGATTTACTTTATCAAGGCTTTTGATTGCTTTTAGGATATCTTTTTCCGCCTCAATGGACTCTGGGCTAGGATGAACAAAGTCCTCTTGAATATGGATGTGCAAACTATTAGACTGGTCAAAAGCATGATTTTTTTTGGATTGCTTTCTAAAGTCATTGATATAGCTATTCTTCATAATTGTAAAAATCCAAGCCCTGAAATTAGTGTCAGCTTTGAATTTCGTACGGTAAGTCAAGGCTTTAAGAAAAGTGTCTTGCAAAAGATCTTCAGCTTTAGTGGGGTCGGAAGTGAGCTTTATTGCGAAATAGTAAAGATTATCTTTTTGGTCCAAAAGATTTTCTTTGAATTCTAAGGTCGTCATATTATTTAGGTATGTAATTAGATATAAGGGAAAGCAAGGCTGGGAGTTACTTGGCGTACTCTTTAAGCCATTTCTCAAGTTTCTTTCGTGTAAAGAATATTCGGCTTTTAACGGTACCTAGAGGAAGGCCAAGCTTGGATGCAATCTCTTTATATTTAAATCCATTGAGGAACATTAAGAAGGGCTCTCTGAACTCCTTATCTAGACGATAAATATTGTTTAAGATCTCTTTTTCTGCTTGAGTTGAATCTGGGCTAGGGAAGTGAACATCCTTTGAAATATTCAAGAGATAATCATTGTTACTAAAGTCGAAAGTTGTTTTCGTCTTTATGTTTCTACGATAGTCATTAATGAATGTATTTTTCATAATGGTGTAGATCCATGCTTTGAAGTTTGTATTGTCCTTAAATTTCTCTCTATAGGTTAATGCTTTTAGGTAAGTTTCCTGTAGAAGGTCTTGTGCTCTTTCAGGATCAGCTGTTAAGCTGAGAGCAAAATAGTAGAGCTTATCTTCTAGTTGAAGCAGTGATTTTTGAAATTGAATTAGGTTCATAAGGGGGATCATTTAAATTAGTACAACTTCTTAACTAATTGAATTACACCAAATTTATTAACAAATAAATATAAAACCAAGGTTTTTAGTTTAAAAAAAAGAGGTTTTTGTTGTTTTTTTTATTTAAATTATTAGATGCATTGTTAAATTTCAATGTTTGTTGTATTGGGCTATTAAATTAATGTTAATTGTTTGTGGCAATCATCCAAAATCATAGATATTCAGTGTTATTATTTGTAAGAGTAAACATCGTTAAGTAGGACAATAAGATCTACGATTTTTTGTAGATTAAATAAGGTGTAAAATCATTGTTTTTATACTCTTAAAAGAGGGCAAAGTGATTCCCTTTACTATGATTTGGGTTTGGTTGTCTGTTCAAATATTTAACGTGAATCATTAGGGTTGGTGTTTATGAGGTCTATAAGAGCCATTGAATAACGATTAATGGCAGTTTGCTAGTTATGAATTGTTTTTCGAAAGGCTTGGTTCTTTTATTGTTTAAAATGTAAATGTTTATGAAAAATAAGTGTATCTTTCGCACTATTTTTAACAATGGGGAAATTAACTAGGCTTTATATTTGAATACAATGAAAAATAAAGTTGTTGTCATTACTGGAGCATCTTCTGGAATAGGGGAGGCTTTGGCAAGAGTTTTTGCGAGTAAGGGTGCAAAACTTGTTATTGGAGCAAGAAGAAAAGAGCGATTAGAAGAGTTAGCATCTGTGTTAGACTCAGAGGTCGTTTGTGTTGCTACGGATGTAACAAAAGAGGAAGATTGTAAGAATTTGATTGATATAGCAGTAGCGCGTTTTGGGCAAATAGATGTTCTAATTAATAATGCTGGAATATCGATGAGAGCTCTATTTAATGACCTTGAATTGGATGTGATGAAGAACGTCATGGACGTTAATTTTTGGGGAACCGTGTATTGTACAAAATATGTATTGCCACACATTATCAAAACCAAAGGTTCAATTGTTGGTGTGATATCTATTGCGGGTTATGTAGGTTTGCCTGGTAGAACAGGGTATGCAGCATCTAAATTTGCAGTAAAAGGATTCTTGGATAGTGTGAGAATAGAGAACATGCATCATGGTGTTCATGTTCTTGTGGCAGCACCAGGATTTACTTCTTCAGAGATTCGTACAAAGGCTTTGGTCGAAGATGGTTCAACACAAGGGGAGACTCCACGTAATGAATCAAAGATGATGTCATCAGAGACTTGTGCAAATCATATATTAAAAGCAGTAGTAAAAAGAAAGCGATCAATCATACTTACTTTTGTTGAGGGGAAATTCACCGTTTTTCTTTCAAAAGTATTACCAAGTTTACTTGATAGATTGACATTTAATCATATGGCGAAAGAACCAAATTCGCCTTTTTCGAACAAATAATTCCAACCTAAATTGCTATGATGAATTATAAGTCTATTTCCCACAGGGTTTGTTTTGCGGATACAGATGCGATGGGCATAGTATACTATGCAAACTATTTACGTTTTTTTGAGATGGGACGTAATGCGTTTATTAGAGATGTATTCAAGTCATATAAGGATATTGAAGAAAGTGGAGTGCAGATGCCTGTGGCTTCCGTTGAGGTGAAATATCGTAGGTCGGCACAATTTGAAGATCTATTAGAGATACGTACCTATATCAAATCCTTATCACAAGTAAAAATGAGTGTTTATACTGAGGTGTATAATCAAGAGAATATTTTGTTGTGTTCAGGAACAACTGTTCTTGCATTCATTGACAAAGTAAGTCATCGCCCAAGGAGAGTTCCTGAGGATATGATGTATGCTTTAAGTGAATATTTAGATGAACCAGAAATGGTTCAAATGTGTATTAGTTAGATGAGAGAAGGCAGGTGTATAGATCTCTGATATTCAAATAATTTTTGTTTCCGATCATGAAGATCTACAGTGGAGCTTAATTTTAGATGACAGAATTTAGAAATCAGTTTATGCTTGATATAAAGAAAAAAGAATTAATTTAACGTACTTAGATGTTTTTAGATTTATTTGCAAAGGGAGTGATTATTGGACTTTTTGCTTCGATTCCTCTTGGTCCAATCGGGGTGTTATGTGTGCAAAAAACGATAAATAAAAATCGACGCGCAGGTTTCTATGCAGGGTTAGGAGCTGCTAGTTCTGATACGATATATGCTATCATTGCTGGTTTTAGTTTGAATTATATTATTGAGGTTATTCGTACACATGAAGTTATGTTTCGCTTTTTTGGTGCTGGGATTCTAATTATTTTAGGATGGCATATCTTCAAATCAGATCCTTCGGCAGATGTACAGAAATATAAGCGTAAAACTGCATCTTATTGGCAAGATTATTTCTTTACTTTTTTGCTTACCTTTTCTAACCCATTGGCAATTTTGATCTTCTTTTCAATTTTTGCAAGGTTTAAATTGGTTATAAGTGGAGGAGAACCATTAGAGGCTGGATTGTTGATAGGAGGTATCTTCGTTGGAGCCTCTTTGTGGTGGCTCACCCTGACGTCTATCGTCAATATGTTTCGTCATAAATTCAATATGCAGAATTTACGACTTGGAAATAGAATTGCAGGGTCTGTAATTGTTGTTTTTGCGATAATAACTTTACTTGCTTATTGGTTGGGTTAGTCGATATTATAATGCTTCAGTTGCATATCAAATATTTAAATATGTGATGGAATAAAAAAAGAGAGGATCTATGGGAATACCCCCTTGATCCTCTCTTTTTTTATTTTGCTAGCAAGGAGTACAGATATTCTATTGGGTGCAGTACAACTTTTGATGTTTGTCTTGTAATGTGGTATCGACAACTCGTGCCCGAAGCTAAAAAAATAGTGTGGTCGGGTTGCTTGCGTACGGCAGGGAATAACGCTTTTTCTCCAACAGCTACAGCCAATTGGGAGTGTTCTTCCTCATAACCAAACGAACCTGCCATTCCGCAACATCCTGTTTTTGACATTGTTACACTGTGAGTGGTGGTAAGTTTAAGAAGACTTAAGGTCTCTTTAATACCGAAAGATGCTTTTTGGTGACAGTGTCCATGATAGAAGATGTGATTGTTATTTACTTTTAGTTGCTTTTTAAGATTTGGATTTTCTTGTAGTCGTTGTAAAATGAACCTATCCACTAGCATCATCTGCTTTGTGAAGATTTCATATTTAGAGGGTTGATCCACTAAGTCTTTGTTCTCATCTATAAGAACAGAAAGTGTGGAGGGTTCGATCCCAACAATAGTTGATTTATTTTTGTTGAGATGGTATATTGTTTGTGCATTTTTGTTTGCAATTTTCTTTGCTTGATGTAATAGCCCTTTCGATATATATGTTCTGCCGCTTTCAGATAAAAAAAGTGGATATACTTTTACTCCTAACTGTTCTAAAAGAAGAACTGTTTTATAGCCTAAAGAGCTGTCGAAATAGTTGGTAAACTCATCAATGTATAGTATAACGTCGTAGTCTCTTGGAGGTTTTCGATTTAGTAATGATCTTGTATTCTTGTGGCTGAATATAGGAATATTGCTGCTCTTGGAAATATCGAATAGTTTTTTAAAACGATATGATTGAGATATCCAATTAGATACTTGTGGGAAGATGCTCCCATATCTACTCAGTCGAGGAAGATATGCAACTAGTAGAGTTCGAAGAGAAGGTCTATGTGTCTCGTAATAATGTGCTAGGAATTCCGATTTTAATTTAGCGATGTCTACAGAGGACGGGCACTCTAGCTTGCAAGCCTTACATCCCAAACACTGTTCTAAAACCCTTTTTAGGCCTGGACTGTCGGTATTCCAATCTTTATGGTTTGTTCTAATGGTTTTACGCAATAGATTGGCTCTTCCCCTTGTACTGAATGTCTCATCATCTGTAGCATGGTAGGTAGGACACATTCCTGAATAGTTGTGGTCTTTTCTGATGCATATTCCTGATCCTGTGCATTTATCTACTTCATCATGTATATTGATTGCATTGTCGAAACGGTATATTGTTTTAAGGTTAGGTAATGGAGGTGTGAGATTGTATTTAAGATTTTGTGTTATCAGTTTGTCGTTAAGTATAATGTCAGGATTAAATAAATTGTTGGGATCAAAGGACTGTTTGACTTGCTTGAACCAATTTATTATTTGATCACTATACATCAAAGATAAAAATGGAGATCTAAGTCGACCATCTCCATGCTCTCCAGATAGTGAACCACGATATTTTTTTACTAATAGTGCAATTTCTTTTGAAAGTATAATGAATTTTTCTTTGTCTGAAGGGGCTTCTAAGTCCAATATTGGTCTTAGATGTAGTTCACCGGTAGCAATATGTGCATAGTGTACGCACTCTAAGTTATTTTGTTTCAGTATCTGATTAAATGCCCGGATATAATCAGGCAAAACTGAAGGAAGTACAGCGGTATCTTCAATAACAGTGACACTTTTCTTTTTGGATTTAAGGTTGGCTAAAACTCCTAGTCCATCCTTTCTAATTTGCCATATGATAGAGATATCCTCTTTTGTTTTGAATTGCGAGATGTTTGGTTGATTGTATTTGGTCTGGATTTTTTGTTTTAACTCTTCTGCTTTTAGGTTCAGAGTCTCAATATTATTTTCGGCAATTTCTACAATTAAAACAGCTTTGGATTGTCTATTGAAATAGTATGCCAACTCATATTTATTTAGCTTTGATACTGCTTCAATGATATGATGATCCATTAATTCAATGGCAACAGGAGCCAATGTTAAGATTTCAATGTTGGCATTTAATGCTTGGTAAAGATCTTGGAAAGAGATCGTAATAATCTGCTTGAATTGCGGGAATAGAGGGATAAGATTCAAACGGAATGATACTCCAATACCTAAGGTGCCTTCTGCACCTGCAATAAGTTTGCATAGGTTAAACTTTGTTTGCCCCTCTTCTATGTATGATATTTGATCTAAAGCATAGCCCATATTTCTTCGTTTAAGAGTGGGAACAGGATAGTGTTGTTGTACTTCTGCTTGAAAATTGGAACTTTCAATAATTTGATCAAGATCTTTATAGATGTTGGATTCAAGAGTAGGTGCCTCGTTCTTTTTAGCTTCGAACTCTACCTTGGATAACTCTTTTAGATGAATTGTCTTACCACTAGATAATATCCACTTAGCACTGATCAGATGATCCCTGACACTTCCCACTACTAAAGAATGTAATCCACAAGAGTTATTCCCAACCATTCCTCCAATACAACACCGAGACGAGGTCGAGGTTTCGGGCCCAAATTGGAGATGGTACTTTTTTAACTCAGAATTGAGATATGACAGATTTACCCCAGGCTCAACATCTACCCATTTTTGATTAGCATTCAATTCAATAATACGATTCATGTATCTCGACATATCTAAGATAATTCCATTGCCAATAGCTTGACCTGCCAACGAAGTTCCTGCGGTTCTTGCAGTTATAGATATCTGATATTTATTTGCAAAATGAATCGTTTGAACTACATCTTCTTTATTCTTTGGAAAGACAACAGCTAGAGGATAAATATAATACAATGATGCATCCGTAGCATACATCGTTCTCGTGGTTTGATCGATTAAAAGATCCCCACCAATAGCAGATTCTAGCTCATTCCAATGAATCGTGTTCTTCGTAGTCATATATTAAAAAATTGAAAAGTAGAATTTCTAATTTAGTGCCAAAAAGAGATATAGACAATGCATTTCTTTGTTGACTTTGCAATGTTAAGCTAGCAAAGTTGATCTTTTAATGGAAATTGTTTATTACAAAAATCTTAGATGTCATGAACAATTTATCTATTTTTGTGTTGTAAAACAGACCATTATGAAAAAAGTGTTTTTTCAGTGATAAAAATAATAAATCTATCGAGTTAATGGGACATTTTTATATAGTTTTGTCCTTACAAAAACGAAAGCATTCAACTTTAATATCTTCGATAAAAGATGGAACTATTAAACCAAATTAAGGAGAACGCTAAGAAAGCGAATAAGAAAATTGTTCTTCCAGAGGGTGCCGAAGAGCGCACATTGAAAGCAACAGAGATTCTGTTGAAAGAGGGGATTGCCCAAATCATCTTGTTAGGTAATGCTGAAGAGGTGAAGGCTAATGCGGATAAACTAAGTGTTTGTATTGATGGTGTAACAATTGTTGACCCAGCAACCGATGCACGTAGAGATGCATATGCAGACATCATGGTTGAAATTCGTAAGAAAAAAGGTCTTACCAAAGATAAAGCATTGGATATGCTGAATAATCCTCTTTGTTTTGGACCCATTATGATTAAAGCAGGGGATGCAGATGGAGAGGTTGCTGGTGCGATTAATTCTACTGGAGATGTACTTCGTCCTGCGTTTCAGTTTATTAAGACCTTACCAGGAATGAGCTGTGTTTCTGGAGCGTTTTTGATGTTCTTAAAAGATAAATCATTTGGTCATGAAGGAGTAATGGTGTTTTCTGATTGTGCAGTAATGCCAGAAACAAATGATAAACAATTAGCAGAGATAGCTGTTGCTACAGCTAAAACAGCCAAAGCAATTGTTGGTATGGATCCTAAGGTTGCGATGTTAAGTTTTTCGACCAAAGGTAGTGCAAATCATGATGCAGTGGACAAGGTTGCTAGTGCAACGAAACTTGCGCAAGAAATGGCTCCTGAGTTTAAGATCGATGGAGAATTACAACTTGATGCGGCTATCATTAAAGAAGTAGCTTCACTTAAAGCTCCTGATAGTCCTGTAGCAGGACAAGCCAATATTTTGATTTTTCCTAGCTTAGAAGCCGGGAATATTGGTTATAAGCTTGTTCAGCGTTTGGCCGGAGCAGAAGCTGTAGGTCCTGTTTTACAAGGGATGGCCGCACCAATTAACGATCTGTCTCGTGGATGTTCTGTTAGTGATATTGTGAACTTGGTTGCTATTACGGCAAATCAAGCTGCTGGAGAATAATTTATACAAAAGGGAGATTATTCTCCCTTTTCATATGTAGATAAAAACTATATAAGAAAGAAATAAAGAATCGCTAAAATGACAAAGATAGTAGAACAAATTGAAGACTTCGGTCTTAGTAAAAAACATCGCTCAAAGACATTGTTCTCTAAGATCGGTATTGTCGGTTGTGGTAAGGTAGGCCAGAATATTGCACGTATTGCTGCTGTGAACGGTATTGAAGTAGTGTTTATCGAAGTTTCGTTAGAGAAAATATCTGAAGCTAGAACACGTATTGAAAGCGAACTAGATAAACGTATTGATACATGGGGATTGACTCCTGGCGAGAAAAAAGCTATCCTTACACGTATCAACGGATCGACAGACTACACGGATCTTGTAGATTGTGATTTTGTTATTGAAGCAATTCGTGAACAATCAGAAGGATTACGCATCGAATCTAGAAAAGATGTATTCAAGGATATCGAGACTAATGTAAGCAAAGAATGTATTATTGCAACAAACTCAACTACAATTGCAATTACAGAATTGGCTTCTGAGCTTGATTACAAAGAGCGCTGTGTAAGTCTTCATTTCTTTATTCAATCAGCAGAGGCTAAAGTTTGTGAGGTAGTGAAGAGCCTTTATACTACTGAAGAGGTATACCAAAGTGTAATTACTTTCGTACATATGCTTAACCGTAGTGTCGTTAGTGCTTCTGAATCTGCAGGATTGGTTTCAATTCGCTTATTCTGTACTTTGTTAAACGAAGCATGTGATACTTTGATGGAAGGAGTATCTGATATTGCCGATATTGATAAAACAATGAAAGTAGGCTTCGGGATGCGTTTTGGACCGTTTGAGTTAGCTGATATCTTGGGGATTGATAAGATAGAAAGATATATGGAGAACCTATATGGAGAATTTGGTAAAGTAAAATATAAGCCATCTCCATTGATTAAGAAGCTATCACGAGCAAAGCGATATGGTAAAGATACACTACATGGTTTCTATCGCTATGATGAGCAGGGGGTAATTATTAAAGGTGACTACTTTAGTCATAACTAAAAGCTTTTGATTTTAAGATAAAGAAATTATTATGAAGGTTCTAGTATTAAATTGTGGTAGCTCCTCAATAAAATATCAATTAATAAACATGAATACAGAGGCCGTTCTTGCAATCGGTCTAGTAGATAAAGTAGGAATGACAGGTTCTTACTTAAAGCATGAAAAAGAGTCTGGAGAGAAGGTGATTTTTGAAGGAGAAATTTTAGATCACTCTGCTGGTATTGAATATGTATTAGGGGTCCTTACTAGCGATAAACATGGTTGTATAAAAGACCTGAATGAGATTGAAGCGGTAGGACATCGTGTGGTTCATGGTGGAGAGCGATTTAACTCTTCGGTATTTATTACAGATGAAGTGGTAGCAGAGATGCAGAAGTGTATTGATCTTGCTCCGCTACATAATCCACCAAACCTTAAAGGTATTGAGGCTATTTCTTCCCTAATACCAGATGTCCCTCAATGTGGTGTTTTTGATACGGCATTTCATCAAACGATGCCAGAACATTCTTACATGTATTCAATACCATATAAATTGTATGAGAAGCATGGCATCCGTCGCTACGGATTTCACGGAACAAGCCATCGATATGTGTCAGAACGTGCAGCTGTGATCCTAGGGTTAGATTATAAGAACTGCAAACTGATCACTTGTCACCTAGGTAATGGAGGATCGGTTGCGGCAATTAAAAACGGAGAGTCTATCGACACTAGTATGGGATTTACACCTGTAGAAGGTCTTATGATGGGTACTCGTTGTGGAGATCTTGATGTGGGGGCCGTTACCTATATTATGGAGAAAGAGCAGATCGGAATCAAATCTTTTAATACTCTAGCAAACAAGCATAGTGGACTATTAGGAGTTTCTGGAGTATCTTCAGATGGTCGTGATATCCGTAAAGGGGTAGAAGAAGGAGATGTTCGTTGTCAATTGGCTGCAAATATGTTTGATTATCGCGTGAAGAAGTATATTGGAGCTTATGCTGCTGCAATGGGTGGTGTCGATGCCATCGTTTTCACTGGTGGTATTGGTGAAAATGCATTCCTTCATCGGGAAAATATCTGTGCTGGTCTTGAGTTCTTAGGTTGTGAAGTAGATAAAGATCTGAATCAAGTTTTTGGTGAAGAGGCTGTATTCTCAACAGATGATAGCCGTACCAAATTAATTGTTGTTCCAACAAATGAAGAGTTGGTTATTGCTCGTGATACCATTGAGATTATCAAGAATCGATAATTACATTCTATTTATATAACTTTTAAAATGGTAGCAGTACTTTGATTCTAAAGTATTGCTACCATTTTTATTTTTCAGAATTAACTCCTTCTATTTCATAATAGTATATTAACTTCTTGACAGAGATAATCTTACACACTTAACAGTATCCCAGACGGTTTAATCAGATCTTCCTAGACATAACATTTGATTCCCCATATTTATGCGACACTTAATGTACCCTCCAAAGGGATTAGGGAGGTAAATGTAGTGGATAAAATGGTATCTGTTAGATATGTGTGTCACCATTGTGTGTAATATAGATTAAGAATCCCCAGATAGATGTAAGTGTATACCCAACCCAATTTACCATTCAAATTAAAGATCGAGTGATTTGATGATTTGGAAATAAATATCAATAAGCTCATACTGATTGATATGTCCCTAAGTGAGTTAATAAGAAGATCTAATCGTTTGCTATGAAGTTGTATTAACCGCAACTCTACTTGAGGATTTGCGAATACCCATGAAAGTAAGCGTAATACTTAAATCATATATTATTTTGTTACTATCGACGCAATCGTCAACGAAAAAAATAGATTATATGCCTTTGAAATGCTGGTTCCGTATCCTATAATCTTACAACTTGTTTCCATCCTTTGCGATTATCAAATGAAAATTTGACTGATCCATTTTGTCCAACCGATCTGTTGACAAAAAGCTCGTTCTCTTTTTTGTGGATTCTATTTATTTATGTTTCGATTAGGTGACACCATTTCAAAAATTGTGTGGGATGATATAAAGTCGTGGCACTTATAAAAAGATGATGGGATTAATTATATCATAACACAAAGTAGTGGAAACTAAAACTAAAACTAAAGTATTAGTTTGTGAAATGCAATCTAAAAAATGACGATCGATATCGATTTTTTGAACTGAAGCCGATTCTTTATATTCCTTATAGTTTGATAGATTGACACAGTTTTAAAGTGTGAAAGAATACATTGAAAAGATGTTTAATTTTTAGATAATAGATTTAGTCCATAGAATAGATCTAAGTAAGAAACTAACAAATTTTGAAAGGGAGAGAAATGGCAGCTTTCTGAATCAACAAATTCTTTATATTAGGATAAAAATTTTGATATGAAAAACACATCGTTAGATACATTGATTGAAGTAGCACAAAAAGGAGAAGTTCGTCGCCTTGTAATAATGCATGCTATGGATCATCATACCTTAGAAGCAGCTTACATTGCAAAACAAAAAAATGTTTGTGATATTCTTCTAACAGGAGATAAGAGTGTGATCGAGGATATATGTAGTAAGCATGGATATGACTCATCGGTATTCAAAATATTTTCTACGAATTCTCTAGAGGAGTCTATCGTGACGACCGTTGGTCTACTTAAGAACAAAGAGGCTGATTTTGTAATGAAAGGAAGCTTAACGACAGATCAATATATGAGAGCTATCCTTGCCAAAGATGCTTGCCTATTTGATCGCGGGTCAATTTTGTCGCATGTCAGTGCGATCTCAATACCATCTTTTGATAGACTTCTTATCGTATCTGATGTTGCTATTATACCACTACCTACGATTGGAAATAAGATCCAGATGGTGGAATATCAAAAGCAGATATTTGAACGAATTGGTGTCAAAGATCCAAAGATTGGTATTATCACCCCTTCTGAAGTGGTATCTAAGAAGATCGTATCTTCTACAGATGCAGTTGAAGTGAAAGAGCATTTTAAAGATGATAACTCTGTCATTGTGGAAGGCCCAATATCATTGGATTTGGCTTTAGATAAAGAGGCTGTTTTAGAGAAAGGATATGATAGTCCTGCCGCAGGAGAGTGTAATGGCTTGATTTTTGCAAACCTAGAGGCAGGAAATGTGTTCTATAAGAGTGCCACCAAATTGATGAATGCCGAAACAGCTGCCATCGTAATGGGGGCACATATTCCGATTGTATTAACCTCTAGAGGTGATAGTGTTCAGTGTAAGATAAATTCAATAGCAATGGGAGCAATCCTCTCAAACTAATAAAATATACCTAATGAAAGAGACTAAAATTTTAGCAATCAACCCAGGGTCTACATCGACTAAAATTGCAGTATTTCAGAACAAGAAATGTATTTTCTTGAAAACTATTAGACATTCGGCAGAGGAGTTATCTCAGTATGAAACCATATATGATCAATTTCATTTTCGTAAGAAGATGATACTAAAAGAGCTCGGAACTGAAAATATTGGTCCTGGTGCTGTGAATGTTATTATTGCTCGTGGAGGCGTTACTAAACCTCTTGAATCAGGGGTTTATGAGGTAAACCAAGCTATGGTTGATGACTTAAATAGTCGTAAATATGGGATGCATGCAAGTAATCTTGCCCCACTATTAGCATTTGACTTGGCATCAAAAATTCCAAATACAAAAGCTTTTATTTCAGATCCTGTAGTTACGGATGAATTTGATGCGTTGGCAAGAACAGCTGGTCATCCATTTTTTGAGAGACGTTCTATTTTTCATGCCCTGAACCAAAAGGCGGTAGCCAGAGCTTATGCAAACAGTATCTCCAAACCTTATGAGTCATTGAACCTAATTGTGGCACATCTTGGTGGAGGGATATCTGTCGGTATTCACGATCATGGTTCTGTGGTAGATGTGAACAATGCTTTGGATGGTGAAGGGCCGATATCACCAGAACGTAGTGGATCACTACCTAATGGTCAATTGGTTGATCTTTGTTTCACTGGAGATTATACACAATCTGAGATCCGAAAGATGATCTGTGGTAATGGAGGTTTGGTGGCATCACTTGGAACTTCTGATGGCCTTGAAATTCAAAACAGAGCGGAAGCGGGTGATGAAAAGTCTCAGCATCTGTTAGATGTGATGGCATACCAGATCGCAAAAATCATCGGAGAGATGGCAACAGTTGTAGCTGGTAAGGTTGATGCGATTTTGATTACTGGAGGATTAGCATATGATAAAAAGATTGTAGCAGAGATTTCACGTCGTGTTTCATTTTTAGCACCTATTAGTGTACATCCTGGTGAGGATGAGATGGAAGCGATGTTCTCAAATGCCCAACGTCATTTAGATGGACTAGAAGCATTGAAAGAGTATAAATAGATTTATTTCAATGTAATCCATTTATCATTATTTGAGATAATACAGATTTAGTATTTTTATTCAGAAGAGAGGCTGACAGATGAAACTGTAAGTCTCTCTTCTGTGATCCAACCTTTTACTTCAAGGACTGGTACGAAATAATGATGAATCTATACTGTTATTGGAGTCCAAAGGCTATAAAAGAAAATAAATGATCACCGATTATCATGTATTTTATTGTGGTTGATATTCAAAGAATGAAACACAGATGATACGGATTTGAGAAGTAATCTCAACTCCTTGACATTCTTCTCTGATCGTTTATGCCAATTTCTTGGTACAAGATGGATTTCCAAAACGATATTCCTTCATGCAATCTTTCATAAAGGGGAATACGGAACTTATCCAAGATCGAATTTTAAAGGCTATATTTTATTTATTAAAAGATGCAATATTCCAAGTATGAATATGGTTTGCTCTCTGTTTTACTGTTATTCTTTTTGATCCGTCTTTTAAAGGGTATAATTATAGTCAGTTACTATCGATTCTCAATGTAATCTAATATTGACCTCAGCTATATTTAGCTGATATTTTTTGAATTCCATTCTCTCCATTGGCTGTTGCTATTTTTCATAGGAAAATGCTTTAACCAATTGAAAATACCTTTGATTTAATATTAAGATGATTTCGTGACAAAGGTTCTTTATTTATCTTTACGGCTCGAATTTTGATTTAATAAGACATACTACATGATATCGGTAGACAATTTAGGCGTTGAATTTAGCGGAACAACGCTTTTTAGTAATATATCCTTTGTTATCAATCCTAGTGACAGGGTTGCTCTAATGGGGAAAAATGGAGCAGGTAAATCTACTCTTTTAAAAATCATTGCTGGTGCACAAACACCTTCGAATGGAAAAGTATCTGCACCCAAAGATGCAGTGATAGGTTATCTTCCACAGCATCTATTATTAAATGACGAAAGAACCGTTTTTGAAGAGACATCTCAAGCTTATGCCGAAGTGCTGGAGATGCAGCATCGACTGGAGTTCTTAAATGGTGAATTGACAACTCGTACAGATTATGAGTCGGATGACTACTCTCTGATTATTGAAGAAGTTTCTACCCTTAGCGAGAAATTATACAGTGAGGGGGAGATTAATTTCGATGCGGAGATTGAGAAGGTGCTTATAGGATTAGGCTTCTCTCGTAATGATTTTAATCGTCCTACGAAAGAGTTTAGTGGGGGATGGAGAATGCGAATTGAATTGGCAAAATTGCTATTAAAGAATCCTGATCTGATTCTTCTCGATGAGCCTACCAACCACCTAGACATTGAGTCCGTTCAATGGTTAGAGAATTATTTGATTGAATCATCAAAAGCAGTGATGATTATTTCTCATGATAGAGCATTTGTGGATAGTATTACTACACGTACCATTGAGGTGACAATGAGGCGTATCTATGACTATAAGGTGAACTACTCTAACTATCTTCAATTGAGAGCTGAACGTCGTGAGAAACAGCTAAAAGCTTACGATGAACAGCAGAAGATGATTGATGCAAATCAAGATTTCATCGAACGATTTAAAGGAACCTATTCTAAAACCAATCAGGTTCAATCTCGTGTACGAATGTTAGAGAAATTGGTGCGAATTGAAGTAGATCAAGAGGACACTTCACGTCTTCGTGTGAAATTCCCACCTGCACCTCGTTCTGGTGATTATCCTGTAATTGCTGATGGAATTTATAAGAGCTATGGTGAATTAAATGTCTTTGAAGATGTTTCAATGACTATTGAAAGAGGGGATAAGGTCGCTTTTCTTGGAAAGAATGGTGAAGGAAAATCGACCATGATTAAGTGTATCATGAAACAGTTGGAGCATGAAGGAACACTTCAAATTGGTCATAATGCCCAGATCGCTTATTTTGCCCAAGATGAGGCTTCACAATTGGATGAGACACAATCTGTTTTTGATACTATCGATGACGTGGCTAAAGGGGATATCCGTACAAAAATTAAGGACTATCTTGGAGCTTTTATGTTTAGTAAGGAAGATTGGGATAAGAAAGTGAAAGTGTTATCTGGTGGAGAGAGAACACGTTTGGCCATGGTGAAGCTCCTTTTGGAACCAACCAATGTGCTAATTCTCGATGAGCCTACCAACCACTTAGATCTACGTACCAAAGATATCCTTAAACAGGCATTAATAGATTTTGATGGGACCATTATCCTTGTTTCTCACGATAGAGACTTCTTAGATGGCCTTGTCGAAAAAGTCTTTGAGTTTAAAAATAAGAAAGTCAAAGAACACCTTGAAGGTATTTCCGAATTCTTAGAGCGTATTAAAGCCAACTCTATTCAAGAATACGAAAAGTAGACGATATATCTTTATCATCCTTTTAATGCATCAAGGAGAGTTCATTAGTTTGAACTCTCCTTGATGCATTAAAAGGATATGGGAATTTACAAAATATTTCTTTTACGGAATACTGCAAAAAAAGAGACTGGATATTACTCCTAGGTCTCTAGGGAAAGATTTTGAGTCTATTAAGTAAAGAGGATAAATATAAGGTGCTAGGTGTTGAATTTCTGAATAAATGATTTTAATTAGTTGATAATTCATTGTTTATATTTGTCGCAAATATTTACGACAAATGTATTGCTTTATGGTGTGTGATAGTGTTGAAAATAAGGTTCTTATTAAAATAAAAAAAGCGAGGAGAGGTTCGCTCTTTTTTGTGGATAGTTTTTGATTAATACCTTCAATATAGTGTCCTTAAGCTTCTATGTATTTGTGATAATAACAATCTCTCAATCGGATTATATTTAGAAAAATCTGTTGGATAGTGTGCTACCGAGATTTTTAGTCCGATCATCGCAGCAGATTGTTGCAACATTACTTTGAATAAGTGATTCTAGTATTCATTGGATCCACCACCATAATAAATTCTCAATGACAAACTCAGCAGTTTCAAGAGAGTCACCTATAGACATATAACCATTGTTGAGTTTTATATGATAAATACCATGTGGAATAGCTTTACCTTTTACTAAATATAAATAGTACTGATCATAAACTTTCGGTGTTCCTTCTTTTTTGCATAATAGTTGCCCAAGGACATCTTTTTTCTTGGTATCTATGCTTGGATTGTGTAGCATGTTGGTAAACAACAACATTAAAGCACGTATGATACGAAATTACTTTTCTCTATTTTTACTTTCTCCAGTGTTTATCATCATAAAATAAACCAGTTGATCGGTCAAATGAACTAGCTCATATTTCAACATGCAATGAAAGTACTACAGTTAAAAACTTACTGCTTACAATCAAAGAAGTACAGTATGAAAAGGAAATGCTTAAATAAGCTGTCATTCAATTCCTTGCAAAGCATTATATTTCTAGGTGGGGATATTAAGTTTAGATATATCACATTTAAAAATTGAATGATGAGGCCTCGATTTTAAATAAAAGATTGGGTGTTATAATTATTATTGTTGACGTTATTCAATTATAACAATTTGGAAAACGAAAAAGTGTTATAATTTAGTTTCATAATTCTAACAACCAAATAAAATAATTTATGAAATTAATAATATCAGTTTTATTATTGTTCTTAACTCTACAAACCTTTGCTCAAAACGATGATCTCAGAAAGATGATACGTTTTCAGAATAAATACAAGAGCTATCAACTCGAGGATTTAAACGAAGCTAATTATGACAGTGTTGTGATTCTTAGTATCAAAAATATGAATATAAAAAGAGTGCCGAAAGAGGTTTATAAGTTGAAGAATCTCCAGTACCTAGACCTTTCAGGAAATTGTTTGAGGAGAATTCCGAATCGAATAAAAAAGTTAGAGCGACTTAAAATTCTATTTGTTAGTCAGAATAAGTTAAAACGAATTTCATGTGGAGTAACCAAACTAGATTCACTATTTATGTTTTGTGCCAATAAAAACAGAATACGATCAATATCGTCAAATATTGATCTTTTGGATCAACTTGGTACTTTTGAGCTTTCAAATAATAACATAAGAAGATTACCGAGCAGTCTTTCGAATCTTGAAAACTTAACGAAATTGAGCCTAAAGAGCAATAGGTTAAATAAATTAAAGATTGATTTCTCAAGGTTGTCAAATCTTGTCTATTTAGATGTTTCGAAAAATAGATTATCTACATTACCTAAAAACATTGGTAATGCTTATTCATTGGAGGTTTGTGAGGCATGGGGGAATCAATTGACTCAGCTACCAGAATCCTTTGGTGAATTATTGTCTTTAAGTAAGTTGTTGTTACATGAAAATAAATTTGAGCTATTTCCTGTAATTGTAACAAAATTGAATAGGTTAAGAGAAGTGACATTTTTTCATAATAACATATCATACATACCGAATGAAATAGGAGCAATGGAGTATCTTAATACATTAAACCTGTCTAAAAATAAGATCTCTACCATCCCTGATGCTTTAACTCAATTGAACTACCTTGATTTTTTGTATTTATCTGAAAATAAGTTGAAATATTTCCCTAAAGTACTTTTACGGCTTTCAGATTTAAAATCATTGGATCTTAAGGAAAATAAGATTTCAAAAATACCATCTGATATTGACCAGATGAAGAGTCTAAGAATACTTAACCTTTCAGAAACAAATATTGATAAATTACCAGCAACACTATTCGAGATGTTAAAATTACAATACCTATATCTCGAGAAAGATAATTTCCATACTAAAGTGCAAGAAGAGATAAAGAAGAAAGAGGGAGAGGTGTATATTTATTTTAAATAAGTCACAACATCCAAAAAAATAAAGTATTGAGAGGACTACTCAAATATAAGAGCTAAGGAAAAATAGTTTCTTACTTAAAGAATAGATTACTTCTTCAGTGTTGTTTTTAATAGAAGAGCAATTGTCTATATGTCCTCGATATTTGGCTGATA
>JAONJW010000150.1 GCA_028377305.1 Prolixibacteraceae bacterium
TTCTTCAATGAATGTTTAATAAGAAACGAAAAGAATAACTTATTTAACGGTAGTTTATTAAATTCTACCTTGAAAATATGCTGATTCAACCAAGCATCTTCTTCTTGCCATTCAAATACCCCCAGCGTTGCAGACCAAGAAATAAGAAGATCACCTCTCTTCACCCTATATTTTGCATCTATTTCACCATCAAA
Source organism: Prolixibacteraceae bacterium (assembly GCA_028377305.1). Classification (GTDB taxonomy): domain Bacteria; phylum Bacteroidota; class Bacteroidia; order Bacteroidales; family Prolixibacteraceae; genus Halosquirtibacter. The sequence goes on from JAONJW010000150.1 coordinate 195, forward strand.
AAAATTCGTTTGGCTCGAACCACTAGTTAGATCTTGAATACGTATTATTTTTCGCCCACTCTCAGCCCATTGGGTTGGTTTAAATGCATATCCGTTAATAAATGTAGCTGCATCCCCTAGTTTTACCGTCTCCCATTTCATCGCAACATCTCCTTTAGTTCGTTAAGCAACTGAGATCTTTCGGCATCTAAGTCATCGATACGATCTATAATCACGTTAGGGGCATCGTAGGCAATCTCTTCATAAACGATCTCTTTATAACGGTTGATAGAGAGGTCCCAATCGTTCTCCACAATTTCCTCTACAGGAACCATAAAAGACTGGGCAGTACGAGCTCTTCCGAACTCTTCGCTATCGGCTTGTGGCAACGAATGAAAACGACGCACCAGATCCGCAATATTCGATTTCTCATGAAGATCTTTCTGCACCTCTGCCGACACCTTATACACCAATTCAAAATCAGAGAACAGGGCCTCGTCGATCAACAGATTACGCTTATCATCCAACGACTTTCCATCGGCAGTCATATCATAAAACCACACCTTATCCGTTCCTCCAGTACCTGTCTTGGTAAAGACCAAAATGGCAGTACTCACTCCTGCATAAGGTTTAAATACTCCTGACGGCATCGAGATCACCGCCTCTAGCTTATGGTTCTCCACAATCTCTTTTCGTATCGACTTATGGGCCTTACTAGAACCAAACAACACCCCATCAGGAACAATCGTAGCACAACGCCCACCATCTTTCAGTTGGCGCAACATCAATGCCAAAAACAGCAGTTCGGTCTTTGCCGTACTACACACATTGGTTAACGATGTGTCAATCGTCGTCTTATCAATACTGCCCTTAAAGGGAGGATTGGCTAGAATCAGACTATAACAATCACTCGGCGTATTCTCTTTCGAAACCGCATCCACATTCACAATATCCGGCTCCTGGATACCATGAAGATAAAGATTCATCGACGCGATACGCAACATCGTGGCATCATACTCCGTCCCATGAAGTAGGTCAGTAGCAATATGTCTTGCTGTATCCTCTTGGGTCACCACCGTCGCATCATTATGCTTATCGACATACTCCTTGGCTGCCACCAAAAAACCCGCAGAACCACACGAAGGGTCACAAATTCGATCATCCACACGTGGTGCCATCATCGCCACCATCATCTTAATGATATGACGTGGCGTACGAAACTGACCAGCAGTACCTCCACCCTCAAGTTTCGAAAGCAGATATTCATAAATATCCCCCTTCGTATCTTGATCATTCATATCTAGATTCTCCAACAGCGACATCACCGTATCCAACACCGTTGCTTTGGTAATAGCAAAAGAGGCATCTTTCATGTATTGACCAAAAAGACTCTTCTCCGATCCCAAAGTGCGAATAAAAGGGAAAACGCCCTCTTTCGAATCATTAAAAATATCAAATCGATCGGTAGGATTCATCTCTTTCAGACGAGACCATCTAAGATCCTGATCCCCCTCTCCAAAAATAGGAGTATAAACAAACTCTTTTTGATAACGTTGGCGCATAGAATTCCGCGTCTCTGTCTCGTCCAAATCCCGAAGAAAAATCAGATAGGTCAACTGTTCGACAATGGTCAAAGTGTTGCTCACACCACCATTCCAAAAAGTGTTCCATATCTGGTCCACCGTACTCTTCTGTGCCCCTGTAATCATATATATATTGTTATATTTTTTCTTAATCTAAAACCCAACTTAAACCATCTATTGAGTCATATCCATGCAGCACTTCCACACGCCTTCTCTTCTTCTAACGAAAGTAGTAAATTATCTCATCCCCCAAACAACTTTTTTCATCTCCCCTATCCATCACCTCCAATAGTGCTTAGTTTGTGCCAATTTATTGGCACAAGAGGGATACATAAGCCTACCATAATACGACCATCTTCTAACCCATTTGAGACACGATGCTCGTGTCTTTACCAAACAACACCACACCTCCTTGTACAGACTCGATGCTAGCGCCTCCCATTTAACCTTCCGCAATACACACGGCGTTATGATGTATGGATCTAAATGACAACTTCACCTCAACCCTCCGTATCTTCCATTGAAAGAAGTTCTTTCAATACTCGACATCCACCTCTTGTGTGATGGCAT
>JAONJW010000151.1 GCA_028377305.1 Prolixibacteraceae bacterium
GAACTGACCATTTTAGAGATAATCATACTATCTGCAATAGTCTTTTTCCTTCTCGTTTATTTTATCACAGACTTTAGAAGAATTTTATTTTATAGAAAAAGGTTCACTGCTACTGGAGATTATCAAAAAGGAGTTTCAATTATTTTATCGACAAGAAATGAGTTCGACATCTTGAAACCAGTGCTTGATTCTTTGTTGGATCAAGATTATTCTGATTATGAGGTGGTGGTTGTGGATAACTGTTCTGAGGATTGTACTCCTATTGTACTGAAGAAAATGTCTGAGGAATATCCACAGCTGGTTTTTACACGTGTTTTTAATGAAACAGAGTTTAGTAATGCTTTAACATTGACCGTTGGTAGCCGTGCTGCCACCAAAGAGTGGCTCCTGTTTTTAACCCCCAATATGCGTCCTGTTAAGAAAGATTATTTAAAGACACTGATGGGGAATGTCAAAGATGATGACATTTTGGTTCAAGGGGGATGTAATTTTGAACCTGAAAAATCCTGGAGTAATTATTTCTTAAGGTTACACATCCTAAAGTATGGAATAGATCAGCTTATCAATAGTAAAATGTTTGGTCTAGTGCCAGCACTTCCTTATAATATTGCATATAAACGATGTCATTTTGAACAGACTAAAGGATTTAGAGAGTTTCTAGATGAAAAGTTTTATATCAATGAATGGTATGCTCATTCATTAACAAAAAAATCTAAGCAGATAGCTGTCGTGATGAACCCCAAAGCAAAGGTAATTCTAAATGATCCATATGATAAGAGTGATTATTTAAACCAAAGGGAGAAATATTTGTTGATGAAAAGAAGATATGGTTTTGGTCAAAAAATAATACAATGGCTAAAGAATTGGGGCTGGACTGTTTTGTTTGCCGCGATACTTTTGTTGGTTGGATATTCGAAATATCGTGCTTGGGGGGTCTTGTTGTTTGCTTTCGGAAGCTTGATTCATATGCTGAGTATACGATGGATTACAAAAAAAATACAAGAGAAGAACTTTGTTATCTTTGAATATATATCTCGTCTCTTTTGGCCGTTCTATAGCTTTCATTTTTGGTTGAAATTTAGAATTCAAAGACAAAGAAGAAAATGGAATTAAACCTAACGAAAGAGATCCATCTTGATCAAATTTGGGTAGAAAGAGCATTAAACGGAAGTAGCGTTGCATATTCTGAATTACTTCAACGACACTATGGATCAGTTTACCAATGGGTGAAAACCATAGTGCCGTCGGATCAAGAAGCCGAAGATCTTTCGATAGAATCCTTCACTAAAGCCTTTCTAAACCTATCTTCCTACAACAAAGAGTACGCTTTTAGTACATGGATATTTCGTATTGCTAAGAACCATAGCATCGACTATCTACGTAAAAGATCTTTACCTCTTACTTTCACCGATAAACCTTATCTTTTAGAGCAAGGAATGCATCAAAGTCTACTGGACTTTAGTGAAACACCCGAAACAATTTTACATAAACAAGATTTCACTTGTGCAGTTCATGGTATGGTGTCATGTTTAAGTCCACAGTATAGTAAATTGATTGAATTGAGATATTTTCATGATTATTCTTATGATGAAATATCAAAAGCACTAAATTTGTCGGTGGATATAATTAAAGTTCAACTGTTTCGTGCCAAAAAAAGACTACGAACCTTGGTAGACAAAGACGACGTTAGAAAGAACTTGGACTTTGAGATATAAAATTAAGTATGGATATTATTTTAAAATATTTCCCCGATTTAACGGAGGAGCAGAAGCGTCGCTTTGAGATGCTCGAAGCATTATACACAGAGTGGAATGAGAAGATCAATGTGATATCCCGTAAGGATGTCGAACATCTGTACGAAAAACATGTCCTTCATTCTCTTTCGATTGCGAAAGTTGTGTGCTTCGAACCAGGTACACGTGTTTTAGATGTCGGTACAGGAGGAGGATTTCCCGGTGTCCCATTAGCAATACTATTTCCAGAAGCAGAGTTTCTATGTGTGGATGCTATTGGAAAAAAGATAACTGTTGTAAACGGTGTATGTGAAGCACTGGGTTTAACTAATATCAAAGGAGAGCATAAACGTGTTCAGAATGTAAAAGAAAAATTCGATTTTATTGTGAGTCGTGCCGTAACTGCTTTTCCTAAATTTGTTGCTATGTCACGTTCTGTTGTCAAGAAAGATTCTTTTAACACATTGGCTAATGGAATTTTATATGTCAAAGGAGGCGATTTTACAGAAGAGATTGCTACCTTTGGCGACGAATGTAAGGTGTATCCTA
>JAONJW010000152.1 GCA_028377305.1 Prolixibacteraceae bacterium
GAAAGTCCTGTAATATCCAGATTAAAATTACCATTTTTAGGTGTCATCATATCCATCTCATCGTCCTTTGAGCAGGATACGATAAGCAACGAAAGCACGAACATAAAAGCTATATATCTAATTTTTCTCATCTCTTAATCTCCTATTAATTATGTTATAAATATCTACAATTCTGGTGCTAATGGAAAATCAACATCTACTTCTGTGGCATTATGAATAAAGTTTGTGAAGCTACTTACATTCACGAGTGCCACTAGATCAATTAATGCTTTGTTATCAAAACCATGTGCAAAAAAACGATCTAACGATTCTTGACGAAGCTTTCCTCTATTATCAGCGATCTCTTGAGCTATATCAACAATCACGGATAGTCGAGCATCAGCCACCTTACCTCTTCTAATTGCCAAAAGCTCTTCATCTGTAAAGCCATTCATCTTTGATATAGCAGAGTGAGCAGAAAGGCAATAAACACAATCATTCACCTGAGCAACAGCAAGCTTAACTGCTTCAATCTCTTTTTTGTTAAAACTAGAACTCCCTACAACACTAGAATACTTTAGATAACCTTCTAAAACATCGGAAGAATATCCGATGGTAGCATAGAGGTTGGGTAGCATCCCAATTTGTTTTTCAAGGGTATTAAATATCTCTTTTGATCGATCATCGACTTGATCTCTTGTAGGTACATTTATTTGACTCATAGTATTGTTTTTATTATCATTAACGAACAATACAAAGATGCGGTGTTGCAGGATATATCTTATTAACAATATTTCCCACCAACATATCAATTTTTCCTTTTCGTCAAAAACAGTGATTTTAAAATAGCGATCGATACTGTTGTGGGCTGTCACCGGTTACCTTTTTAAATAGGCGACTAAAATGAGAGGGCTCTTCAAAACCAAGTTCGAAAGATATCTCTTTGAAGGTTTTATCAGTGTAATAGATCATTCTCTTGGCTTCAAGAATAACTCTCTCCTGTATGATTTGAAGTGGACTAAGGCCATTTAGCTTCTTGAATGCATTGGCTAATGTTTTAGGAGACTTAAAGAGAAGATCGGCATAATCAGCAACCTTATGTCTACTCTTGTAGTGTTTCTCCACCAACGCCTGATAGTTTCTAAGAAGGTCGGTCTCTTCAATTGGAGGCAATGAAGAGCTAAACAGCTGCTCTCTTGCCATTCTTACGCAAACAATAATCAAACGCTTTAATAATAAGCGCAACATATCCCCTTGGTTCAAGTCAGGCGATTGAAACTCTTGAAGAAACATCTCTATTTGACCTCTTACAGGATTCACCTGCGAACGACAAATATCTAAAATAGGGAGTTTGGGTAGGGCTCCAAAAAGCAACCCATTACATGAAAGGTCAACATCATGTAGTTCTAAGCAATAGAACATCTGATTAAAATCAATCACAAAATGATTGTTATCTTCGCTATGGACGGATTTAAGATATCCTCCTGGAGTCAAACAACAGATTTTATTGGACTCTATTAGATGTGATTCAAAATCAAACTGAACTTCAATTGGCTTGCCAAAGTTTACCACAATGGTATACATCGACAAGGCATTCTCTAAAACTCTCTGTTGCCATACGGTTGCACTTAAAATTGAAAAGTGTGCTTCCATATTATCTTTATAATTGTACTCCATAAATATAAAATTCAAATAAATATCTACCAATTCGTATTAGAGAAATATCAGCTTCACGAAATAAAGGATAGGTTCAGTTTAGAAACTTACATAAAACTTCAAGTACGACATACTTTCTTCTTCCATATCAAAGACGGACACAAACTCAGGATAAGATCCAAACCCCATGTGCTCCTCTCTATAATCTACAATGGCAATTACATCAGACCGCTTTAAATAGGGTAAATGACACAGCGACTCATACGAGGCAACATTTACATCGATAGGAATGATATCTCTCGGATCTAAGTAAAAAAACTTACGACAAAATGTTAATGTCTGTTCACTAACATCACATAATATCTGCACTTGCCTCCAAGAAACAAATCCTCCATAGCGACATCTGTCACGATACAAACTTGTAAACTCCTTTGCGTTTGTCTTTTT
>JAONJW010000153.1 GCA_028377305.1 Prolixibacteraceae bacterium
ACATTCGCTTCCAACGCAAAACTAAAATTAGTAAGGTCAAAAGAGTCCTCTCTTTTATTCTTACCCTACTAACAGTAGCCGTTATTTGGACTTTTTCCATAAAAAACAACATGACGAACTACCTGACTTACATAAAAACTTATGCAACCCAAAACATCCTATCTGTTAAATCCGTAAGTTATACTCTTTTGCTAGTGACACCATTCATCATATTAGCAACTACATTTTATCTTTGATAAGATCTATATGGGCATCTACAAAGGCCACTGGAAGAAATTAGAACTAAAACTAGGAAAGATACAATCCGAACATCAGGTGTCTAGTTCCATTATCAACGAAAACATCCATGACATACTTGTCCTATTCCACAATGCAAAACTAGATGTAGTTGTCTTCGAAGATATCGATCGTCTATCCAATGCCATGGATATCTTCACCAAACTACGCGAACTAAACAAAACCATCTCCAAAGAAAAATCACAATGGATCAATCTCACTCCCAAGACGTATGCCAAGACCATCACAAATATCTCGTTGAGTATAAGTCCTGAAGGAGGAGAGATAAAAGGAATATCGTACATTAACCAACCACAAAGCAAAGAGATACAATGAAGATATTGAACAACAGTATCCTATATCTATAGATCGTTACAAAAAACAAAAATTGGTCAACCGTAATATTTCTAAAGAGATATTTCAATTCCACAGCAACAAGCTCCACTCCGAGGTTAATAATAACATCTATGTAGATGCACTTATATGCTTCAATAAAGACCACAATCCATTTAAATCTGAAGAGAGATTCTATCCTATTGATTACATCTACCCCAAATAGAGAGATATAATGTCACCATACCCATTCCCTCAGGATCTAAAGTTACCAGTTTACCAGAAAATATTGAATTAGAACTATCAGAACATATTGGCTCCTACAGCTACAAAATAACACAACTTAACGAAGTATTAAAGATAGAGTCCGTGTTTACAATCAATGCCACAACCATACCATCAACATTCTATACAGAATCTAAAGAGTTCTATCAAAAAGTAGTAGACAAACAGAAAGAGAGTATCGGTTTTAGCAAACCAACATCTGAAGCTTAACCCATTCAAAATGAATAATAAAATGAGCTATAAGGTCTTGTGAAGATATTTTGTTAGAGAAAAAAGGAGACTCTTAGTAAGTCTCCTTTTAAAATATGTCGTATTGTTTTTGATGGACAATTATAAATTATATGCAACTCCTAGATAAAATCCTCTGTTCATCATGTCACCTCGTGAAGGAGTAATATCATTCAATCCAAAGTCATAACCTATATAGGGTTCAAATTTACCAACCTGAACACTTGCACCAAGCTTGACCCCCAAATTGATTGTCTTTCTGTCGTCCGTATCATCTGAACCAATTTCAAAGTCATCTGAACTATCCTCATATTTTAGTTTACCTGAGAGACAGAAACCTAAAGATGGCTCGACAAATATACTCAATGCATTATTCCCTTGATTAAAATCAAGAACTTTGTAACTAATATTTACAGGGATCTCCAAATAATTAAGAATCATATGTATATCACCGTCTTTCACCTCAGACCTTGATAAAATATTCCCACCTACATCAGTAGCCGTGTAAACCGTAGTAACATAACCTTTTGCTCCTCGTTGAACAAAAGATAATCCTGGTTGAATTTTAAATGACTCCACTTCAAAAGTGTAATAACCACCGATATGAAATCCCAGTCTCATATCGGAATCTACATCGGACTTGACATTATTAAAATTTAAACCTGCTTTAAATCCAAATCCATTATAATCTTGTGCTTGTGCTAAATTTGACAGCACCACTAAGCATAGTACCGTAAGGAATAAACTGATTTTTCTCATAATTACTGTTGATTTTATTTTGTAAGCCATCTACTTCACCAAATGTAGTAGATGAAGTATAATAAATGGGCATCAAATATTATTTTCCAGAATAAGTATTCTCACTAACCTACATGCTTATTTAACAATAAGGCAAACACCACATTCATTTATTAAAATAATAAAACAATATATAAAAAAGATG
>JAONJW010000154.1 GCA_028377305.1 Prolixibacteraceae bacterium
GCATTGATAATTGTGGATCTAGCACTCTCATAAATTAAGATGAAGTTAAATATAATATTAACCCTAAAAATAATACTCCTCCTATCGTATTCCCTATATCACCATCGGATACAACAAAACAATTCGGCATCAAAATATATTATCTTTCCACTAACCTTTCGACATATTAAGTTTAAAAAGCCAATAAGACCTTACTACAAAAATAAAATGGTGAGCCTTCGTTAAGACTCACCACTCAAATATTATTATTCTATCTGTGCTTTATCACTTTCGATATTTTATATACATTTCGTTCTGAACTACTTCGAGACACCAACTCTCCAATAAAACCTGTCAAAAACAACTGGGTACCTAGCACCATTGAAACTAATGACAGATAAAAATAAGGGCTTTCAGTAACCCTTTCAGCTTGTACTCCTTGAAATACATACCACAATTTCACTCCACCAACCCACAAGGCACTTAATACACCTACAAAAAACATCAGCGAGCCTAAGGCTCCAAAGAAGTGCATAGGCTTCTTGCCAAACTTGGTCATAAAATGAATTGACAAAAGATCTAGGAATCCATTAATGAACCGATTAAGCCCAAACTTGGTAACACCATATTTACGTGCTTGGTGCCGTACAACTTTCTCTCCTATATTTACAAAACCCGCTTCTTTCGCTAATATCGGAATATATCGATGCATCTCTCCATACACCTCAATACTCTTCACCACCTCTTTTCTGTAAGCCTTCAATCCACAATTAAAGTCGTGTAGTTTAATCCCAGACAACCACGATGCTACGCCATTAAACAACTTACTAGGCAACGTCTTTGAAATGGGGTCATAACGTTTCTTTTTCCATCCAGAAATCAAATCGTACCGATCATTAACTATCATCGAATGCAATTCAGGAATCTCCTCTGGACTATCTTGCAAATCGGCATCCATAGTAATCACCACGTCCCCTTCAGCCATTTCAAAGCCTGCAAAGAGAGCAGCAGATTTACCATAATTACGACTAAAACAGATTCCTTTCGCTGCATTATTCTCTTCTGAAAGAGCTTCAATCACCTGCCACGACTTATCGTTACTTCCATCATTTACATAGATTACCTCATAAGTAAATTGATTTTCAGTCATAACCTTCTTTATCCACTGATCCAATTCCCTTAACGATTCATCCTCATTATAAAGAGGGATTACTACCGATACATTTATTGACATAGAGTATTAATTTATTTCGTGAAACGGATCACTATTAACCCTTCTAGTAAAAAAAGACATAATAAGCCCCACAAAGAATCCACCAAAAACATAGTTAGACATCTTACTTTTCCACAACTTCATCGGAGTAAGACTTCTTGCCTGTTCAATTAACTCTTCCTTCATTTTGTCATCAAAAAGATCATCAGTCTGCTCAAAAAGAGTCACAAGACTACTCTCACCCTCTTTAATTAAATTTACAAGAATATCTGGATCAATATATTTTAACCATATAAAATCAAATAACCCAAGAATCATTGAGGAAAGGAAAGACAAGGTAACCATGTACTGAACACCCCTCCAATAAGATATAACACCATTTAATTGCTCATCCCTATATTTCACACTAAATTGATACATACAGTATATATAAACAACTAGAGATAGAACAGTTACCAACCATCCATTATAGCTCCCAAACAAAAGGGATGCAAATTCAATTCCAACCAAGACTCCACCGAGTAGGATAGAATACATCATCACATGATAAAGAAATCCGCCTTTCATTGATCTATTTTATTTTCTTACATTCGACATTAGTGACCAAACGTCACCTTTACAAAGATATAAAAATAGCAAGCACGAACCTTACCGAACAGAACATTCAAAAAAAAACATTTTTTTTTCATCACATTAAGGTATTGTTCTTTAGATTGTTCCTACCCAATCGCATCATTTACCCTAATGAATTTCACAAAAAAGATTTGGTAGCATATCTATTTTTTCTACTTTTGTCGCCGGGTAAGTGCTACACGACATGCTCCCACTGAAACTCCCCAGGGTCGGAAGGCAGC
>JAONJW010000016.1 GCA_028377305.1 Prolixibacteraceae bacterium
TGTTGTGGATGGCGTCCCAATTACGGACAACTCTTCTAATACAGATGACCGTTGGGGAAACAGAGTGGTCGATAGAGGTGATGGAATTGCAGATATCAACCCAGACGACATTGCAACGATGTCTGTACTAAAAGGACCTGCTGCAGCTGCACTTTATGGATCTAGAGCTGCCAATGGAGTAATCTTAATTACAACAAAATCTGGAACAAAGACAGATAGAGTAAAAGTATCGCTTAGTTCGAATGTTGTGTTCGAATCTCCATTAACACAATTAGATCTTCAAAATGAGTATGGACAAGGAGCTGGTGGTGCTTTTATCGAAAGAGGTGGCTCAAGTTGGGGCCCTAAGATGAACGGTCAGATGATTACTGACTGGACAGGAGACACTAGAGCGTTCACTCCATATGATAACAACTTGACAGACTTCTTGGAAACTGGGGTAAACATGACCAACAATATTGATGTTACTGCAGGATCTGATAAAGTGAAGTTTCGTGCCGGACTTAGTAGAATGGACTACTGGGGACAGTTGCCAAACAATAAACTAAATAGAAACACTTTAAACCTACGCTCAACGATCGATTTTAATGATAAACTTTCATTAGACATAAAACTAAACTATATCAAGTCTCGTGGTGAGAATAGGCCTAAACTAGCAGGTGACCCTGATAACGTTTATCTGAATCACGCACTTATGCCTCGTAGTATTCATCTATCAGACATGAAAGATTATCGTAACGATGATCTGACCGTACGTAGATACTCTGATAATGGAGGACGGATATTAAACCCTTATTGGACAGTAAATATGAACACCAATTGGGACGATAAGAATCGTATCATTGCCATGGCGAACTTAAACTACAAATTCAACGATTGGCTGACTGCCAAACTACGCTATGGTACGGATTATACAACTGCTAGAGGATATGATCAATTGGGAACAGGTGTACCTTACTGGCAACCTTCAGGGGATGTGAAGCAAGATGTTTCAACTTTAAGAGAGGATAATGCAGACTTCTTATTGACTGCAACAAAAACAGAATTGGTGTCTAAACTTTCGGCTAACTTAAGTGTAGGTGGAAACATGATGCGTCAAAATAATATGGCTACAACACAGTGGGCAAATGGTTTGATCACCCCTGATTTCTACTCTATCAACAATGGTAAAGCGCCAAGAACGACGACTAACTATTATGAAAAAGCGATCAACTCATTGTATGCAATGGGACAGTTAAGCTGGGACAACTACCTTTTCATGGATGTTACTGCTCGTAACGACTGGTCGTCTACGCTTCCATCTGACAATAGGTCGTATTTCTATGCTTCTGTCGGCATGGGATGGGTTATTTCTGAGATGATAGAGATGCCAGAATGGATCAACTTTTTGAAACTACGTGGTTCTTGGGCACAGGTAGGTAACGACACGGACCCATATAAATTAGATCAGTATTTAAATATTGACCTTATTGGTGAATCAGGAGTTCCAGGAGCTACGCTTCCTTCAGATCTTCCTCCAACAAACCTTAAGCCAGAGCAAGCAACATCTTATGAGGTTGGAGCTGAAGGTCGTTTCTTTAACGACCGTTTAGGATTCGATTTTACCTACTATAAGGTAAATACACGTGATCAAATTCTTGCTCTTCAAACGCCTCCTGCAACAGGATATGCGAACCAATTCATTAATGCGGGTAATATTCAGAACCAGGGTGTTGAGTTGATGATTAGAGGAACCCTATTGAAATCTTCTGATTTCCAATGGGACATGACACTTAACTGGGCTAAAAATAAAAATAAAGTCATTGAACTATATGAAGGTATTGACACCTATGTCATCTCTCCAAGTTCATCTCAGGTATCGGTAATTGCGAAAGAAGGTGGTGTTTTTGGTGACCTACAAGGAACCTACTTCGTAAGAGACAATCAAGGAAGGCAAGTGTTAGATGCTGAAGGTCTTCCTGTTGTGTCTCAAGATAGAGATGTGATTGGTAACTATCTGCCAGATTGGACAGCTGGACTTTACAACAATTTGACATATAAGAATTTAACATTGGGATTCTTATTAGATATACGTAAAGGTGGTAATCTTTATAGTGGATCTGTAAGAGCTGCTGCTACGGCTGGTACGCTAGCTGAAACTACCGAGGGAAGAGATGCATGGTATGCTGGAACTGGTGGTTATGTTGTCTCAGGAGTCGATGTCGATGGAATACCAGTAGAAGCATCTGTTAATCCAGAGTCTTATTGGGCAAGAGTTGCTCAGGTAGACGAGCAGTGGATCTACGATGCAACAAACATTAGACTTAGAGAACTATCTATCGGATACTCAATACCAAAATCAATATTAGAAGGAACGCCATTTACTAATGCACAAATCAGCTTTGTGGGACGCAACCTATGGTTGATATATTCAAATCTTCCAGGATTAGACCCAGAGTCTTCATACTCACAAAGTAATGCACAAGGATTGGAACTAGGAGCAGTATCAACTCCTCGTACGCTAGGATTTAATATTAAGTTGGACTTCTAAAAATAGCAGACTTATGAAAATGATTAAAACAATATATATAGCACTGCTAACCTTAGTGATGGTTAGTTGTTCAAACTTCGATGAGATGAACGTGAATCCCAATAGACCTGGGGTTGATACAGGCGATCCAACGCAGTTATTCAGTAAGATGACCAAGGAATCTACGCTTACGGCTTACTTACACCAACGTATTCATAACCTAGGGGTTGATGCTTTTTCACAGTACTATGCTGCGCCAAACTTCACTACCGATAGAGGAACAATGAATGATATTTGGGGACAGGATTATTGGAAAGCGTATTATGCTTGGCTTAACTCGGCCAACACTATTATGCGTACCACACAAGACGATCCGGTAAAAGTGAATATCTACAATATTACTCGTATTTGGAAAGCTTGGATGACCCAACGTACCACTGATTTATTTGGTGATATGCCTTATTTTAATGCTGCTGATGGTACCGGAGTAAATCCTAAATACGATGCACAAGAAGATATATATATGGATCTTCTTAAAGAGCTTAAAGAGGCTGCTGAGGGACTATCTCCATCCGCAATTAGTATGGGACGTCAAGATTTTATTTATGGTGGGGATATTGATCTATGGAAGCGTTTTGCCAACTCTCTAAGATTGCGTATTGCAATGAGAATATCTAATGTAGCTCCTGCCATTGCACAGCAGAATGCAGAGGAAGCTGTTGCTGATGGGCTTTTAATGACCAATGCAGAAATGCCAACCATGCAAAACTGGTCTGCTCCTTGGGGTAATGGTTATTCAACAAAGTACTATGTAGACTGGGGACCTGGAAACGGGGTCGCATTATCTACTTCAATGTACAATATGTTAGTAGGTATTGGTGGATTACCATTCCCTACATCTGACTATTTTGGTCCTGGCATTACCTATACTGATGTTCCATCAGAGGTTGACCCTCGAGGACCTCATTTCTTTGGAGTATCGGATAACAATGGTTCATTCTTAACCGATCAGGCATATGCTGGACGTTGGACTTCTATTGACGCAGGTCTAACAGAGAATGAAAAGACCCAAGCAGAGAACTTTGCACAAAATAACTCTCGTGTTGGTAAAGAGATGCAAGATATCACTCGCTCGTTCATCATTATGCCAACGTCAGAGGTTTATTTCTTAAGAGCCGAAGGAGCCTTGAACGGATGGAATATGGGGGCCACAGCAAAGGATATGTATGAGCAAGGTGTAACTCTATCTATGGAGCAATGGTCTATAGATGCCATGGAGATTACTGAATATCTAAGTTCGGATGCTGCAAATATTAATGGTACAACTGCAAACTTTAACTTTAATAGCGGAACCAATGATTCTGCTTTAGACAAAGTGATGACACAAAAATATATCGGAGGGTTCCCTGATAACTCATGGGAAGCATGGGCTGATTATCGCCGTATCCAATTACCAGTATTAAAAGCACCAAAAACTGTAGACGAAGGAACAGGTCTAAATGCTGGCGAGTTTGTTCAGAGAATTAAGTACCCACAACTTGAGCAGAACGTTAACAAAGAGTTCTACGATGCAGCTGTTCAGCATCAAGGAGCCGATCTGGTAAGCACCAAGTTATGGTGGGCAAAATAGTGCGTGTTTTGTTTCAGGTAAGTATAATGTCTTACCTATAGTGAGTGGGGCATGTAAGTATTTGCATGCCCTCACTAACAACAAAAACCTCTAGATAAACCAATAAAATTGATGTGATATATCGTGTTTAAACAAGAAAAAATATGATGACAGATCAAACTCTTATGGGGTCGGTTTTAATTCATTATATACAAGTGAAGCCTAAAAGAAAGCATATTGCAAAATCGAATGAATACAGTATTATTTAGCATTACTTCTAAATAAAACCAGCATTTAGATATATAAATTATCGATATTCAGTAGGGTAATCAGAAGGGAGCACACGTAATAAATCACGTAAGAAGATCATCTTTCAAGAAGGGGATAGTTATGGGGGGATCCATATCAACAAACGACTCACCTTGTTAAGATGGTCTTTCTTTTGTTCATATAGGAGTGGGAGCCATTTATATACCTATGGAACACCTATATTAGGATCAACAATGAAATATATATAAGAATGGATGGAAGTAAATAGGTATAAAAGATAAAAATGAGGTTGTCCCCAACGCACTTTATTTCAGCGCATGCAATTTCTTTACTAGTGCATGAAAAAGATCAAATTACTGTAACACCAATCACGCCGAATCTTCTTATATTCGAAGATATCATGTCGATTGGAGACAGCCTCTATTATCTCCTAGACTAGGAGTTCAACGTCTTTCCCCATAAATATATAGAGAGTGATGCGAAAGCTTAAAATTTTGCTTCTCACAGACTTCCTCAATGATCTTACGAATACGAGGATCACAGAATTCAACAACCTCACCACTATTGGTATCAATGATATGATCGTGTAGATCTTCATCAAACGTACGCTCAAATTGAGCGATATTCTTTCCAAATTGATGTTTAACCACAAGTTTACAATCCAAAAGAAGCTCAATTGTGTTGTACAATGTTGCACGACTGACACGATAGTTCTTATTCTTCATCGAAATATATAAAGACTCGATGTCGAAATGACCTTGGCGTGAATAGATCTCTTCTAAAATGGCAAACCTCTCTGGTGTCTTCCTATGCCCCTTTCTAATAAGATACTCAGTAAAAATATTCTTTACTGTTTCCTTTGTTTTTACAGTGCCGCTATTCATTGCTGATCTAATTTTAAATAGTAGAGTAAAATTAAGAAAATTATTTTTATTAGATCTAAATATAACTGGAATAATTGTTAATACTTAACTGGTCGTTTCCAATCGTACTACCGAATCCACTCCTTTTACCTTTTTTAAGATTGTCATTAAGTGTTCAAGGTCTTCAAGATTATGAATGTACAAATACAACAAACCTTCAAAGATGCCGTCATGGGCCTCGAAACTTACAGATCTAATATTAATGTCATTTTGCTTTGATATTATGTTGGTAATATCATTCAATATTCCAACACGATCTAGACCTTTAACTCTAATCTGGGCGAGGGATGAGTAGAGTTTAAACTTAGTCCATTGAGCGGTAATAATTTTATCTCCTTGGTTGGCCATAAGCTTCACTGCATTGGAGCATGTCCTTTTGTGAATCACGATATGCTCTTCGCCGAGATAGCCAACAACTTGGTCACCTGGAAGGGGTAGGCAACATTCGCTAAGTACGTAATCTTTATTGGATTCTCCTAATAAAAAAGGCTTCTTTTTATCAATATTACTTTTTTCTTCCTCTGCTGCTTTCTTTTTCGAAAAAGTAAGGCGCCAATACTTAACAAATTTATTATCTGACTTCTTCTCTAGAATCTGATCAATGTTATCAATACTGATAATCCCCATACCCAAATTAGCATACAATTGCTCTTTGGTATTTAGATTAAAATGTCGAAGGATCTTTTTAATCGCATTAGACGAAAGCTGAAAGCGACTATTATGGATAGCATCCTCTAATATATTTTGTCCACTTTCAATATGCTTTTTATGCTCTTTCTTAAAGGAGTTGCGAATCTTCTCTTTGGCTCGAGAAGTGACAACCACGGCAAGCCACTCGGGAGAAGGACTCTGTTTTGAAGAGGTGAGAATCTCTATTTGATCCCCACTGGATAATTTTTGACTGTAAGGCACCAGCTTATGGTTTATTTTAGCACCAATACATTGATCTCCTAGATGGGTGTGTATATCATAGGCAAAATCCAACACGGTAGAGTCTTTAGGCATAATTTTCATCTCCCCTTTAGGAGTAAAGATGACAATCTCATCACTATAAAGATTCAGCTTAAAGTCATCTAGAAAATCTAGTGCATCGTTCTCCGAATTCTTAAGAACCTCACGAATCTTCTCAAACCATCGGTTCAATTCGATCTCTTTCTCCTTCTCTTTCTCCTCTATCCCTTTGTACTTATAATGGGCAGCAAAACCTCTCTCTGCCACTTCATCCATTCGTTCACTTCGAATCTGAACCTCTACCCATTTTCCCTCTGGTCCCATCACCGTCACATGGAGTGCTTCATAACCATTGGCTTTCGGTATCGTGATCCAATCTCGTATCCTGTCAGGACGAGGTTTATATATATCCGTTACCAACGAAAGGATGTCAAAACACTGTCGCTTCTCAGATTTATTTGGGTCCGGTCGAAAAATAATACGTATAGCCAAAAGGTCGTATATCTCACTAAACTTAACCCCTTTATTCTGCATCTTATTCCAAATAGAGAAGATCGACTTAGGACGACCATTTATGGTTACATCAAACCCCTCCTCTTTCAATTTCTTGTCAATAGGTTTACAGAACTCATCTACCAACAGCTTTCGTTGTTCTTGATTGTTATAGAGTTTTAGCCTTATTTCGTTGTAATCATCGGTATGATTGTACTTAAGCGACAAATCTTCTAACTCCGTCTTGATGCGATATAAACCCAAACGGTGAGCCAAAGGAGCAAAGATAAAAAGCGTCTCTCCAGCAATCTTCAATTGCTTATGATGAGGCATCGCATCCAAAGTGCGCATATTGTGAAGTCTGTCGGCAAGCTTAATCAAAATAACCCTCACATCATCCGACAGTGTCAAAAGCATCTTCCTAAAGTTGACCGCTTGTTTAGAATCGTAATTACCAGACAACTTGGTCAAACCATCCACTATATAGGCAATTTTAGCCCCAAAAAGATTCTCAATATCCTCTAAGCTGTAGTCGGTATCTTCCACAACATCATGAAGAATGGCGGAGATTGCTGCTTTGGTCCCAAGACCAATCTCACTAGTAACAATCTTTGCAACAGTCAAAGGATGCACAATATACGGTTCTCCCGATTTACGTCGAATTCCCATATGGGCATCGTTCGCAAAATGAAATGCTTTATCAAGCAACTGACGATTCTCTTTGGTTAAAGGTCGGTTGAATGATTGAAGAAGATCTTCGTAAAGATCCCTGATATATCGCTTCTCTGCTTCTGTCTGTAAATTCATCTTTAGGGTACTAAAAATGTGAGTATTTATTTCTTTATCTCATCTCGATAGAGATGATCTCTGCCTCTATCTCATCCTGTTCATGTAACAATAGCTCTTAAAAAAACTGGAAAACATATTCAGACCTTGCTATAGATATAACATAAGAATAAACATGACGATACCACTTCTTGTCACTAACTGTATAAATGGGGCGGTAAATTACAACGATTTTATCTCTTGACAAACATCATCACAAGCTTTTGTTAGCTTATCCCAACTATATTTTTTTTTCTCCTCCTTTACATTCTCTACAAAAGAGTTATATCGATTGTTTAAATAAAAATCATCTAATGCTGTTGCAATCTTATCCGGAGCAGTGTCCACCACATATCCAACCTTTTGATCTGGAACAATTTCCGATAGCCCTCCAACATCTGTAACAAGCATTGGAACATCAAAATGATAGGCTATTTGAGTCACCCCACTCTGTGTTGCGGACTTATAGGGTTGGGCTACAAGATCTGCAGCATTAAAATAGTATTTAACTTGGTCTTCTCCGATAAAGTGCGTGTGTAACACCACATTCTCACCTATACCTAGACGATCAATCAATTCATGGTACCTATCGGGTTTGGCATAAAACTCACCTGCCACCAATAGCTTTACATTAGAATCTTTCTGTTTCATCTGTGCAAATGCTTCCAGTAAAAGATCTAAGCCTTTATAATCACGTATAAATCCAAAAAATAGAATATAACGATAGTTCGGATCAAGTTTCAGTGCAGCCAAAGAATCTTCTCTCGAAACTTTATCCCCATAATTATCAAACAAAGGATGTATCGATAGTTTGCGTGGTTTGGTCCTATCAAATTGATCCAACTGCTTCAATACACTTGAAGACATGGTCAAAAAACCATCAATGCCTTTTACCATATATCGCGTCAATAGCGGATCAAAAAAACGCTGCTCATGTGGAACGATATTGTCGGCTAACAACAATACCTTCGCACTACAGTTACGCTTTATCATTCGAGCAATTGTCCCAAAGGCTGGAGCTAAAAATGGAATCCAATATCGTATAATCACCATATCCGGTTCAAGAGCTGCCACCTTTTTTCCCGTTTGAACCCAAGAAATAGGATTCATCGAATTAATACTTCGTTCAATTCGTAGGGATGGGCTATCACAAGTTGCATATTGACTACTTCCTGGAAATAGAATCGAAGGATATTGCATCGTAAAAGTCTCCAAATAAACTTCGCGTCCTTCTGACTCAAACTCTTGTGCCAATCGTTCATTGGTCGTGGCAATTCCCCCTCTATATGGCCACGCTGGCCCGATAATGACTATCTTATTTGGTTTCATACAAAAGCTTTTCCCAAAAATACAATTTCCTATTTAGACTTAAAAACACCATTAGACTATAAATGTTTTGCTAAAATTAACAAATAGAGCCAACTGTCCAATACAATCTTAGAAAGTGTGAAAACCATAGTGAATGTATTTATCCTCATTTCTTCTTTCGATTTTCCTCATTTCTTCTTCTGATTCTCCTTACTCTCTCTTTCGATTTTCCTCATTCTCTCTTTCGATCACTACGAATACTGGCATACTAAGTCTACCCCCTCCTCCACTTAACCCTTGCTTTCTTTGTCTTTAGTCCCCACTAACTATGGTTTAACTCGCACCTAATCCGTCTCTAATCCGGTCCTAATCTGTCCCTAATCCGTCCCTAATCCGTATTTTATCCATGGTTTCTCAATCCTTACTCCATGGTTCGTCCATCGATTTAACATTTTCGATGAATCAACCATTGAGAAACCATTGAGGAGTGATGGTTAATAGACGGATTAGGGACGGATTAGGGACAGATTAGGGACGGATTAAGGACGGATTAAGTCAGGGGGAAGTTGCTGTTAACCTGCTTTCAATCTGCTTTTAGATTATTGTCAAGTTGTTGTCAGATAGGTGTTAATGTGGAGGTGAGTTGCAATTAAAATAGTGTGAATTTGGTATCAATTTGGTATCAAGGAGTGGTGAGGGCGTGACGTGTAGGTTTTACGTTGTTGTTTTTCAGATGGTGATCTGATTCAAGAGGTGGATCAGATGGTGGGATAGGGAGGAGAGAGAGAAGAGGCTAGGGCTTGTGAGTTCGCAATAAATTTGCTATTTTGATGTTTATATTATCTATTATGTCCAACGATATGTTTTTTCTTGATTCGATCAGTCTAAATCCTTAGGCTCTATCATTTTGGTTTGTGACGGGATCTAGATTCGAATGGATCTATAGGATAGTATTACTAAATACTAAATTATATTTAATGAGACAATTATTTCAATATCTACTTTTATTCTCCATTCTGATCCATTGTAGTAGTGTATATGCCCAGATGATGTATGAAAAAAAGACGGTTGTGACCAACGAATCCGTAGGGCGTATCTTGAAAATGACTGAGGCTTTTCATCCATGCCCCCAAGGGAAGATGACCAAGAGGTCGTATCGGTTGTATGTTGATTCAGTTGTCTCTCGGTTACCTAAAGATTCACTTCCATATTATAAAAGTTTAGCGTGGGTCAAAGCATGTTTAGAGCCGTTGAGAGAATATGACCCTAATGTTAGAATTTCTTTGGGATTGAGTCCTAAGGATAGTAGGATTTTTACATCCTATAAGCTTCTTCCGTTTGGGTGTATGAACATTTCAGATACGTTAATTGTGAAAAATTCGATCGCACAGAATTTATATAGAGGCGATCGCATCCTATCTGTAGAGGGAATACTAGCCAAGAAGTTGATTCGATCGTATTATGAGGATCGATATTTTCCTAATATGAATCAGTTGCAGTTTTTTAATGGGATTCTATTAAAAGACAGTTACAATCTGAAGGTCGAGCGTGATAATAGGGTTCTGGATATCACCGTGAAGGGTGCTACAAAGGGTCGGATTAAGTATATGAACGACAGAGAACCATCCGTAGCGTTGATTGATGGGGTTGGTTATATCTCTATACCTATCTTTTATAATAACAAGAGGTGTTATAAAAAACTACGATCGTTGTTACAAAAGATGCAGATGGCTGGATCGCAGGATTTGATAATTGATTTACGAGAGAATTCTGGAGGTAGTGATAAAAATATTGACTTGATTTTTTCACTGCTGTCGAATAAAGATTCTCTCCATTTATTCCGTGATGCCAAGGTGAAGAATTCTCAGCTTACTGCTAATTACGGTTTTCCTAAAAAGTATATCGGAAAGCTTTTTTCATTGAGAAAACAGGAAGATTATTGTTCTATTTTGTCTCTTGACGGTGATCTTTATGCAGGACCTGTTAACTGTTATGTGTTGGTAAGTAAATATACTGGAGCTATTGCTGCTAGTTTTGCCAACCAAATACAGTATAATAGTATTGGTGTTTTGATGGGAGAAGATTTAGAGTTTGGTGCTTTAAATTATGGTAATATTACGAAAATAGGACTGTCAAATGGATCTGATTTGTTAGGTATACTTCAATTGTCTACTGCTGCTTTTGATCCGTACTCTAGGAATAAGAATCATCATGTTAGGGTAGATATTTCTATTCCCTATGTTGCAAAAGATTATATGAAGAGTGATGATCCTACTTTGGATAAGGCGGTTCGATATATTCAAAAGCATCGCAAATAGAACAGAGAGTTAATTCAACTTATCTATTTACAATGGGTTGGTCAAAGGTAAGTTGAATTAACTCTCTGTTGTTTACTTCTTCGACAGGTTAAATCCAAGGTTTATTTTGAACGAAATGGGAAAAAATCCCATATTCCCTTCGGTATCTATACAGAGAGATGGTCCTATGTCCCAAAGGAAATGGATTTTGTTACTTGCTCTTTGCATGCCCCAAACAGGTCCTACAACAAATTGAGTGTTGGTTTCTCTACTTACATTATGACTGTAGAGTTCTTTAAAGCTGGTTTGACATTTGAAGCCCCAATAGTTTCCTGAATTACCTTTGAGGTTTTTGCCTTTTCTTGCCCTCTTTGTTCTGTTGTATAGATATTTATATTTAACATCTAGATTGGGGGCAATAAAGTACGTAACTCCGTATCCCCAGCTTACATTATCATAAGTGCCATTTAAAGAGACTCCTGTATTGATTGAAACGACCGTTTTGTCACAAATAGGCATTTCTAACTCCACGGAAGGATTCAGTAGATTGATTCGTAGTATTCTTTCCAAAGAAGGGGCATTGTTTTGTTGTGCATTTCCTTGCATCGCCAATATAATCAATAGGGTGATAAGTAGTGTAATTTTCTTCATTAGATAATGTGCTAAATAAAAAAATGAGTTGGTAAAAGTATAAAAAAATATGATTGTTAATAATAGTTAATAGATAAGTTGTTATTTTTATATGATAGATTGTTATTGTGAACATAACAATTGTCATCATCACTATATGTATACTCGTATCTTACCACTTCTTCTATTGATCGATTAGAGGTTGAATTGATTTGTTGTATTTGTTATCTCTGATTTAAGAAAAACTCTCAGTAGATGGGATTTTAAAGTTTTTCACCATGATGGTTGATATGGGTGTTGATAGTTCGAGTTTAAATTAAATTTAATTTATTATGATTCTGAGAAAGATTAAATGTTATTACCTTTTACTTTTTTGTCTATTTATCAGCTCTACTTATGTCAATGCAAAACGTTCAAAAGTTGTAATAATGGGAAGTGTAGTTAGCGAAGAGCAACCGATTCAATTTGCTACAGTAGCTCTTTATACAAACCATAAGGCGACACTTCTTGGAGGTGCCATCACATCAGAGTCTGGGACTTTTAAAATTGAAGCACCACAGCATGATGGTTATGTGCTGGTGATAAGTTCTATTGGTTTTGAAAAACAGGAACTGCAATTAACAGGAGGAGTGCCGATGATACAGAAGCAGGTTAATTTGAAACGATCGGTCACAGATCTTGCTGAGGTCAAGGTGAAAGGGTCTGCTATTCAGAATAAGATCGATAGGGACGTGATTACGGTGACTAAAAGTATGAGAGAAATGGCTCCTACTACCAATGATTTGTTGCGAAAAACATCTGGAATTGAGGTGGATTACTTGAGCGAGGCGATAAGTGTGGATGGTAAATCCAGCGTCCTACTTCTGGTCGATGGAGTGAAGAAAGATAGCAAGTATATTCAAGGTTTATCTTCTAAGCGAATTGATAAGGTCGAGATCTATAGAGATGCCAATGGACGTTACGCAATGGAGGGCTACCACTCTGTAATCAATATCATATTGCGAAAGAACTATCAAGGCTATTCGTTGAATTTAGATGACAAAGAGGTCTTCTCCACCAATGGGAATAATGGTCCAGAAACATGGTTTCAGACACAACAATATGCACAAGCCGATTATACAAAGGATAATTTGTTGGTTTATGGAAGCTTTATGCATTATGGTGAAGACTTCTATTTCGAACAGCAAGAGAAGATCCGATATGGTGATCAACGGATGGTTACCCACAATGTAGATGGGTTGGATTACAATGATTATCGACAAACCGGTTTCTTGAATGGGAAAACGGGGATGGATCTTAAGATTACGAAGCGACAGAAGCTTGGACTACAGTATGGTTATAATAATAATCTTAAAGGAGAGAATCATGACCATTATGTGTTTGAGCGTTGGGTATATAGGGACAACAATGATGAGATTCCTGATGAGGTCTATCAGAGTACTCAGTTACAGAGTAGTTATGGGCATACCCATGATATTCAATCGACTTATCTGTATGATCTAAGTGATCATTCAAAGTTGAATATTGAGGGATACTACAACCGTTCGGTGTCTAATCACCAGATGCAAATCGGTGCATCAAATGACCAACAAGGGACATTTCAAGAGCAGATTAAGCAGTCGGATTATTTCAAAGGTGTGGTAGAGTGGGAACAGAAGTTAGGGAAGAAGACTGAACTAGATCTTGGATATAATTATATATGGAAATATTCGAATGATACCCTAAAGAATATGATCACCCCTGAGACCACTACGAATGTTCAAGAGTTACTCAATAAGCGAAAGGAGTTATATCATCGAGTTTATGGTAGCCTGAGTTTTCCTATATCCAAGAAGTTGGTTACTGGTGTGGGATATGGTGCAGAGTGGAATAAGTTGGGAGAGGATGCTTCGTTTCAAGTGCAGCACCTACCTTATGTGCGAATTCTCTATAAGGCTTCTCCAAAGTTGTCTATGTTATTAAATTACAAGGTGAATACCCATAATCCCTATCGTAGTCAAACACTTAAATATGATACCTATTTGGATGAGTTCTCAGTGAATCGTGGTAATCCTGACCTAAAGGGATATAGCACACATCGTGTGGAGCTATCATTCAATATGTTTAATAATAAACTGCGCTTAACACCTTATTATAGTCAGAGTGACCATGCTATTACTACTTGGGGGTTGGGATCAGAAAAGATTCATGGGGTCGACAAGTATGTGTATACCTATGTGAATGCGGATCACTATAATAAAATGGGAGTCTATTTTAGCGGAAATCTCCCCTTGACAAAGAAGTGGTCGGTGAGTTTGATGGGAAGTTATAACCACTATGAGATTGCATACCAAGAGATGGTACACCGAGAGAATGCCTTTCTTTTACGTGGTCAAATGATTTATCAGATTCCAAAGAGCGGTTTGATTCTAGGTGCTATATATAAAAACTTTGTTTATGATGATCCACTTCTAATGGGAGCCCGTACTACGGGTAATGACCTGCTAGCTTGTTTGGTTATGAAGAATTTTAATAAGTATGGTCTCAATGTTTTAGCCTATTATGGACTTCCTGTGGGAGGAAGCCATTTTAACTATTTGTTGGGAAATAGATGGAATGATTCTCGAGGAGATAAACCTTATAGCAGTAGTAGTATGGCTGATGTGACTATTTTGAAAGGAATTGGTATGGTTAAAATTACTTGGCGATTTAGTAAAGGAAAAGTGAATAAGAAAATGAAGCGGAGTGATCTTCAGGAGAGCAAAGATACTAGTGGTGAACTTGGTATTTAATGTTTAAGAGGCTTCACTTATTCGTGTCCCTTTACCTTTAATATAAATATTTTCTTGACCTTAGATTCGTTGTCTTCTGATTTTATGAGGAGCAACGAATCTTTATGTAATATGGTGTATTGATTATATATTTATTTAAATATTGCCTGTGAGGTTTTAAATTGTTGTTTGGGTTGCTATATTTATTAAAATAATTAACATTTCTGTTGATTATAATCATTATAACCAACATCTAAACATTCAAATTCTAATGAAAAAATACACGATTTTATTTATACTATTACTTTGCAACTTTTCTTATTCCTATGCAGCCTCAAAATGTAAAATTACAGGAAAGGTGGTCTTTAAAGATCAACCCGTTTTATATGCGACAGTGGCTCTATATGGAGCGGATAAGCTTGAGTTGATCGGGGGCACTATCACTAGTGAAAAAGGGACCTTTGAATTGGATGCTCCACAACAAGAATCTTATGTGTTGATGGTTAGTGCTATTGGTTTTGAGAAGAAGGAGATCCCAATTTCCGGAAATAGAAAGACGATATCTCAAACTGTTGTTATGAAACAGTCGGTGACCTCAATTGATGAGATAAAGATTGAAGGAGATGCAATTATCAATAAGATCGATACAGAGGTGGTGATCGTCACCAAAGAGATGCAGAAGCGTTCCCCCTCTACGATATGGCTTTTACGAGATACTCCTGGTGTTGAAGTGGATGACTTGAAGAACAGTATTGAGGTGGATGGTCAGAGTAATGTTTTATTGCTGGTGGATGGTGTAAAGAAACCTTCTCAATATATCAAGAATCTCAACTCCCATCGGATACAAAAGATGGAGATTTTACGAGATGTAAATGGTCGATATGCCATGGAGGGGTACAGTTCTGTAATCAATGTGATTACAAGAAAAAACTATCAAGGTTTTGCAGCATATCTGAATGACACGGAGATGTTTCAAACTCGTTTGAATAGAGGAGAAACGATTGACTATAATACACGTCAAAAAGTAAATATGGACTATAGCTTTAATCGTTGGCAGTGGTATACTGTTTTTCAGCATCATCAGTCTAGATACTTCTCCCAAACAGATGATCAAATAAAGATGAATGGGCAGTCTATTGCTATGCGAAATAGGGATGGGAAAGACTATAATATATCAGGATTGCGGAAGGAAATTGATATCCAGTTGGGTACAGATCTACGTCTGAATGATCGTCATAAGATTGGAGTGTTGTATGGATATAAGAATGTGCCTGAAGGGAAGAATGATTACGATAAGGAGTTTGTGCGAGAGATCACATCACTAGATAGCCAACCTACCCCTAGTGAGTCATACAGTTATCTTAATAATCATCGTCGTTCTTCAGAAGTCAACTCTGGCCAACTATCTTATCATGGAAAACTGACATCAAAGATGGATCTAGAGATTGAGACTTACTATAATCAGAGTAGAAATAAGGAGTATGATCGACTTTGGATTGATGTGACCCCATTTGCTCGTAGTTATAAACAGTATGGTAAATATCTTAAAAGTGTGGTTTCCTTATCCCATACTTTGGGAGCAGGTCATCTTGTTGGTATGGATTATAGTTATATCTGGAGGCATAATCGCGACACGGTTTATACTAAAACCGTTGGACGTTCGTCTAACTCTAATGGGGGATTTCCCGTCTATGAGCGTACGGATAGAATTCAACGTTGGAACGGCTATATTAATCTATCTCTATCTAAGTTGTTGTCTGCAAGTGTAGGTTTAGGTGCCCAGTGGGATAAATTGGGAGGTGTGAATACTTATCAAGTTGCTCCCCAATATTATGGGAAGTTGATGTATAAACCCAGTAGAAGAACTAGTTTTAGTTTGATGTATAAATCAGAGAGTGAGAATCCGTATCGATCGCAAACAAGAGATTATATTACGGTAGTGAATGAGTTTGATGCGACCCAAGGTAATCCTCATTTGTCTTCTTTTGTCTCCAACAAAGTTTCTCTATCGATGAGCCTATTCAAAAATAAGTTGCGCTTGACTCCCTACTACTATTGGGCAAATAAGCAGGTCTCTCCATGGGGGCTTGGTATTCATGAGGTAGAAGGTGCAAATAGGTATCTTTACAGTTATGTGAATGCCGACAAGTTTGAGGATATTGGTGTCGATTTCTATACAAAAATAAAGTTGGCTAAAAGATTAGGATTGAAGATTACCGGGATTTACCAGAGGATGAAGATCCAGTATGAGCAGATGGACAATCAGGAGACACAATTACTTCTCAGGGCATCCTTAGATTATAATCTTTTCACAAAAGGATGGTATGCTAGTTTTGCCTATCGTAATCAACTTTATCATACGCCGACTTTGATGGGCCATACTACTGAAGGAAATGACAACTTGTCGATTTCGGTAATGAAGAGTATGATGAAGCGTAAACTGAATATATTCTTCTATTATAGTCTTCCTTTCGCTCCGGATCACTTCTCCTTCTCTTTTGATGAGTCATGGAACGACCAGAGAGGATCGGGGACATATCAGAAGGTGTCTCAATATGATTTAAGCCACTTACAAGGAATGTTAATGATTAGTTTGACTTATAATTTTCATAAAGGGAAACAAGGGAAGAAGCTTGATAAAGCTGATCTTTATGAGAAGAAAGAGGTAGAGAGACCTCTAGGGATGTAGTTTTCTAGTGTATATAAAGCGACAGAAAAAGAGAGAAATCATGATGGTTTCTCTCTTTTCATATTTAAACTATTATAGACAAAGGTATAATTCGAGTCATAGTTGTTCCATGGGTTAAACTCTTATTTGTGACTCTTTATTATAAATATAGGTTATGGTTATGTTTGTTTATAAAATAAAGTGTTGTAATTACATGGCACTATTTTGTCTTTGTGTATATTGTTTAGAGTCCCATGTAATGGGGTTTGTCTGGTGTGCTGTTTATTGATCTCTGCATAGATGTTGGTGTTATAAAAAAGTCTTTTTTCTTTGATATAAATGGTCACTGTTTTTTATCAAAAAGTGTAATTAATTACATTTATATGTTATATATATAATTTCTAAATAGCAATTTTTGAATTGGTTATCAGTGTGTTATGTTGATAGTGGTCAATAGTTTTGCGTTGTAACGAATCCGATATGATATAATTGTAGTTGGCAATTGTTGTATTATAGTTATGTTTGCTAGCTAACTATTATGTTTAACTAGGAATAAAATATTTACATCTATGAGTAAATTCTACTATTTAGCCATCGTATTGATGTTTTTGGGTTTCTCTGTAAGTGGTCAGAATCGATTCCTCCCGTTTACAAAAGAGCTTAAAGAGAGCGATGCCTCTGAGCAAACTATCCTTCCACGTAAAGAAGTAAAAGATTTAGGTGATGGATTTATAGAGGTGACTTACTATTTTGAAGGTGCCGAAGTGATTGACCGAGCACATGACGATGATCTGTATAACTTCTTGCAGATAAAAGGCTTTGGTCAATTAGGTCAAGTAGGAGCACCTGCTTTGCCAATGCGTAATGACCAGTTCGTTATGTCCAAAGGAACTAGTCCTGCTTTAGAACTAGTGGATACAACTTTCGAAGATTATCCTAATTTTATGGTCCACCCAGCATTGGAACCGGCACAGGATACACAAGGAGCACCCGACCCTGTGTTTGAAAAAGATGCAGCGGTTTATCATAGCAATGCATTCTTCCCTACTAATCAGGTGAAGATCTCGATGGACCAGATTATGAGCGATATTCGTATCGCATCTGTTAGAGTCTGTCCTGTCCAATTTAATCCAGTAAGTAAGACACTTAGAGTGTATTCGAAGCTTGTTTATCGTTTCTATAAAGGAGTAGGAACCACTGCATCTTCTTTGGATCAGCGTACTTTGGATGTGTTAAAAACGGAGGTGGTTAACCCTTCTCAACTTGTTGATGACGAAGGTTCTCTAACAGATGAAGTAGATCCTGATGCACATGACTATATCATTATTACCCATCAAGATTTTGACGAGGCAGCCAATAAACTAGCTGCATGGAAATCTAGTTTGGGTTATAAGGTGGATGTGGTTTCAAAAGCAGCTTGGACTGCCAATAACGTGCGCGAAGAGATTGCGGAACGTTATCGCACTTGGAATCCTAAGCCTAAGTATTATGTGATTATTGGTGATGTTGAA
This sequence comes from Prolixibacteraceae bacterium, assembly GCA_028377305.1. Taxonomy (GTDB): domain Bacteria; phylum Bacteroidota; class Bacteroidia; order Bacteroidales; family Prolixibacteraceae; genus Halosquirtibacter. Next base: position 18,744 of record JAONJW010000016.1, read on the forward strand.
TTTGTACCATCAATGCCGTTTCATACTTCACGAGGGGAAGAGTTCTTCAGTGATTTGTACTACTCATGTATGGATGGGGATGATGATTTTACACCAGATATGGCTCGTGGACGATTGTCTGTTGAGACAGTTGCACAGGCAAATATTGTTGTTGATAAGATTATCAAGTATGAGAAAGATCCTGTCGAAGATGCTGATTTCTATCAAAATGGGGTGAACTGTGCACAATTTCAAGATGTACAGGCTGGAAACCCTAGAGATGGATTTGCTGCGCGACGTTTCTGTCATACTAGTGAGGATATCAGAAACTATATCACTGGTCAAGGATATGATGTAGAACGTATTTATTACACCAATCCAGCCAATAACCCAACGAATTTTAATAATGGTTACTATTCTAATGGTGAAGCGATTGCTCCAGAACTTTTAAGAGCAAATGGTTTCCAATGGGATGGAGATGCAGATGATGTTGCACGAGAGATTAATGATGGGAAATTCTATGTATTCCATCGTGATCATGGTTATGCTGGAGGTAGTGGTTGGGCACACCCTGAGTTTGTAACCAATCAAATGGATAGACTTCACAATGGTGATAAGTTACCTGTAGTATTTTCAATTAACTGTCATACAGGAGAGTTCTCATTGGATGAGTGTTTTGCTGAGAAATTCCTAAGATTAGAAGATGCGGGTGCGGTTGCTGTCTTTGGAGCTTCGTACTACTCTTATTCTGGTCCCAACGATGGATTGTCTATTGGATTGGTAGAGGCAATATGGCCTAATCCAGGAATTTTACCATCTTTCGGTGCTGGAAGTAGAGCCGTTAATGCCCCAGCACAAGGATTTGCAAATGCAACAACTACGTTAGGAGATGTTCTAAATCTAGGTCTTTTGAGAATGAATCAAACCTGGGCTCCAAATAATGATTACCTTCTGTATACTTATCGTCTATTCCACCTGTTTGGTGATCCTGCGATGAGAATGTGGACACAGCAACCAACGACTATTCATGCAACATTACCAGAAGAGGTGACGCATGGTATGAATCGTTTGGTGGTATCTGATGTGGATTGTGAGGATGCATTGGTTACGATTACAGTTGATGGAAAGTTATTGTCTAAAAGCACTGTTCGTGATGGACGTGCAGAGTTGGTTTTCGATGAGATTCAAGTAGGAGATCATGCGATGGTTACGGTGAGTAAATCGAACTGTCGTCCAGTATATAAAGAGTATTCCCTACCAAAGATAGCCCCTATAACGAAATTCTCAATTAAAGAGTCTTTTCCAATAAAGGGAGCACATGCGATTGTACACTTTATTTCTGAATGTGAAGGGAATGTGGTGAAATATCAATGGAATTTTGGTTCTGCAGATATTGAATTCTTAGAAGGAACGAGTGCAATGTCACAAAATCCGGTAGTAAAATATACTAAACAGGGCATGTTTGATGTAACGCTTAATGCATCTAATAAATATGGGGACAATGATTTTACCATCGCTAATGCCGTGGAATATATCGAGGGATTAATTCCTGTAACCTGTACCAACGTGGCACACTATCCATCGGACAAGTATGATTTCGGTATCTATAAAGTTCAGGTAGGAGACCTTAGTATAACATCGAAAAGTACTTTTGCAGAAGGTGGATATGTTGATCAAACATCCAAAGGTGTTTTTGAAGCTAATGGTTCTAATGTAACGGTGTCAGTTACTTTAGGAAATGATCACCCGGAAGCAGTGGGTATTTTTATAGATAAAAATAATGATGGCGAATTAACTAATGCAGAGTTGGTTGCAACTTCTAAAGCTATCAATGGAGAACAGGATGTTCAATTTAATGTAGATGACTCTTTCTTGAAAGGGAAAAAAGTAAGGATGCGTATCGTTTCTGATTATGACCGATATGATATAACTACTGCTTGTCAAGAGTTGTACTATGGGCAGGCTGAGGATTTTACCATTATCTTTGGATCACAAGCGGGATCAGTGAAGATCGTATCTGCTCCTACTGTTTCAGAGAATAGTGCATCTTTCGAACTCAAAATAGCAAATATTGATGCCACTAATATTAATGAGCAGGGGGTCGTTATTTCTAAAAGTTCAACTCCAACAATCCTTGATGCTAAGTATACTACATCTAATCCTAATGTGTTGATATCTACGGTGGTCGTTGCTGGTTTAGATTTCAATGCAACTTATTATGCAAGAGCATATGTAATGGATGGATCAGCGGTGACATATAGTGATGAGTTTGTATTTAGAACAGAAGAAAAGAGGGGAATATTAGCTTCAACAACTTGTACAAATAGTACGACCAATACTGCTGGTGATTATGGTTTTGGAATCTATCAAGTGAAGATCGGAGATATGCAGGTCGATTCAAAGGGTAGTTTTGAAGAGCATGGCTATGTCGATCAAACCAATAAGGGGATCTTTGAAGTTAATACCTCTTCAGTAGAATGTGAAGTGACAGTTGGATCTTCTTACAGCGAGAACATTGCGATTTATATCGATAAGAATAATGATGGTGCTTTATCCAATGATGAGTTGGTGGTATCAAGTAAAAATATACAAGGTAGTTGTAAGTTGTCTTTTGATATAGATAATAGTTATACACTGAATACTGTTATTCGAATGCGTGTTATTTCTGAATATAATACGTATGATATAACAACTCCATGTCAGGATCTATATTATGGACAAGCAGAAGATTTTGCCGTAAGATTCTCTTCTGTTGCACCTGCGGTTCAAACTTTAAGTAGTCCTGTTGTTCATGAGGACTTTGTTGAAATCGGAATGGAAGTGAGTGGCATAATGCTTTCTGATATTTTAGAACAGGGAGTTGCTGTGGCAACCAATGTGAATCCGACAGTTAGTGATCTTAAGTATAGTGTCTCTGCTCCAACTAGTTTAGTTAATACTATTGAAATAAGGGACTTGACAGTAAATACTTTTTATTATGCAAGAGCATATATGACGACAAGTACGGGTACTGTTTATGGTAATGTGGTTACGTTTAAAACCAAAGAGGTTATCCAGATTGCAGCAGCATCTTGTACCAATGTTCAGAAGTTTACAACTGGTGATTTTGGCTTCGGTATCTATAAAGTTCAGTATGGGAACAATCAAGTGATCTCTAGCGGAGGCTTAGAAGAAGGAGGATATGTCGATAATGCAACGGGCTCTTCTTGGACCGTCGACGCTACTACGATGGAGCTAGATATAACGGTAGGTTCTTCGTATCATGAGAACCTTGGAATCTTTATTGATAAAGATAATAATGGAGAGCTAACAGGTGATGAGCTTGTATTGAAAGCGGATAATATAATAGGCGAAAATCATCTATCTTTTGAAGTTGGCAATGATTTTGTACGTAACTATCCACTTAGAATGAGGATTGTGTCAGATTATAATGGATACGAGATTACTTCTCCATGTCAAGATTTGGCATATGGTCAAGCAGAAGATTATAGTGTGACATTTACTTCTAAAGCAACGGAGGTAAATAATTGGAATGCATTCAATACTGATATGGATCAACTTGATGTTGAGGTGAAAGGTAGTGCATCTGTCAATAAGGTTATGATATTCCCTAACCCAGTAGTTACTGAGATGCATATCATCTTGACAGATAAGCCTAAGACTCGAATTGCAGCTGAGCTTATAAATGTTGCTGGACATACTGTAGAACAGTTCTATTTGAATGAAAGAGATAATTTAGTTTCAGTAAATCTACCTAGTGGAATCTACTTTGTCAGAGTGCTTCTCAATAATAAGGTTGTATTGAAGAAGGTGGTTGTTAAGTAGGCTATATACAGTAGATTAGGTTCTGTTTTAGTGTTTATAAGTGTGTAACCTGGGAGTCTACAATAATTTGTAGGCTCCCTTTTTTATATGAATATCTGTATAGATAAGCCTTATTGGTTGGGAGCCTCGATAATAATACTACCATACAAGTTTTATTTGTGAAATAAAATAATTGCGCGCGTGTATTATTATGATCTGCAACATGTGTTGTACTATAGTATTTCTGGTTTATCTACAATATACTTGTAGCTTAATTAACTAACAAATGAATCTAATGAAAGTATTGAAACAAGTAAAACTAATGTTAGTTTTAGGGGGAATTATGTCGTTTAGCTCGTGTTCGGACAACTTTAAGGATACAGAGCTTCATGGGTTATCAACTATGGCAGCAACTGCTGGTTCAGTTATAGATGTGTCTACTGTAGCAGAAGTAAATAGTGCATTAGCTATGCTTACGTCAGGGCAAACTTTAGCTTTGGCTCCAGGAGAATATAAAGATTTACAACTAGTCGTAACAGCATCAGGAACCGTAGATAATCCTATCGTGATTAAATCATCAATGTTAGGACAGGCTGCAATTACAGGAAACTGTAAAGTTGAATTAAGAGGAGAACATATCATTCTTGAAGGTTTTCTATTTAGAGATGGTGCTCGTTTGAGTGGGGAGTGGTCTTCACATGGACCAGGTCTTATTGCAATTTATGGAAGCCACAATCGAGTTACCCAATGTGTCGTTGATAACTTTAATGATGTGACTTCGGCTTATCTAACCACTTCGTTAACTTCAGATGGGACTGTACCTCAATATTGTCGTATCGATCACTGTTCTTTCATGAACAAGACGACAAAAGATCAAGTGGTAAACCTTAATAATACTCCAGAAAAGAGTACTGTAGGAGATCCTGGTATCCCTATGTATCATAGATTAGATCACTGTTATTTCTACAATCCATTCAAGAAAAGTGGAAATGCAGGAGGTGGAGTCCGTATAGGTTTCTGGAGAAAGGATTATGGTCGCTGTCTTGTGGATTCAAATCTATTTGTTTCACAAAATTCAGAGCCAGAGATTATCACAAGTAAGTCGATGGAGAATGTATTTTATGCCAATACTTTCACAAACTGTGACGGAACAATGAACTTCCGACATGGAGATAACCAAGTAATGATCCATAACCATTTCTTGAGCTATGATACGACACTAGGTTGCGGAGGTGCTTTTATATGGGGTAGTGGTCACCTTATCGCTGGAAATTATTTTCAGCTAGCAAAAACAATGAAATCAAGAGGATATGCAGCATTATATATGAATGCGGGAGCGAAAGCAACGGAACATGCATTAGCTTATGATATTACGGTTGCAAACAACTATTTTGCAAACAATAATGGATATGCAGTGGATCTACAAGGACTAAAAGCTCGACGTGTAACCTGGTGTGCTGATAATGGATTGACTTATGAAGATCCATATGATTTGCGATTTACGGGTAATGTGTTTGCAAATAAAAGCTTTAGTTATGATTTCTTCCAAACAGATGCTCCTGCGGGAAGTTTTGGAACTTTTGATAATGACCGCTTTACTGGTGCTAACTTAGGTGTGACCGATAGAGTTGGGATGGATCAGACACCATTCACTATTGCTAAAAATCCTGATACGGGGTACTATGCACTTCCAAGTGATTATACACCATCTGCTGTTACCTATCCGAATATCACTGGGATAGATTTAAATTTATCAGAACTTGCTTCAGCAGGTATTTTAACTCGTCCAGTGAAGCAGTCAGAGACAGGAGCTTTATGGTATAGTAAATAATCTCTAATTAATACTTATTCTTGCATATAGCAAATATGGATTAAGTTTGAGAATAAGTAGTATCGGAAGCCCGTATATTTGTGTTTATTTGAACACAAACATACGGGCTTCTTGTATGGATATCCACACTATATTGCTTTAGTATAAAAGGAGATACAACTGGTGTTCGGTGATGCTAATTATGTTGATTTAGAGTCTCTCCATCGTCTCTTTTAAAGAAACAAACGATTCATTTCTTTGTTATGATAAGATCCTATTATACAAAATAATTATCAAGTTTTTATAATCAAGGAAAAGGAATCTACTATCTTTGCCTAAAGCAGAGATAGTTTCTCATTAAAATTGCAAGTTATGGAAAGACCTTTAATACTTATTACGAATGACGATGGGGTAGATGCTAAGGGAATACAATGTCTTACTAGTTTTGTACAAGACTTAGCAGATGTGGTTGTCGTTGCTCCTAATGGTCCTAGAAGTGGACAGTCTTCCGCTATTACCGTAGATCGACCATTACGATTACGTGTAGAAAAAGAGGTAGAAGGATTAACGATATATAGCTGTTCAGGGACACCAGTTGATTGTGTTAAATTAGCACTTAATAAGGTGATGGATCGTTATCCCGACTTGGTGTTAAGTGGCATTAATCATGGATTGAACACTTCTGTTTCGGTGATCTATTCAGGAACGATGGGAGGTGCAATGGAAGGAGCAATTCACGGTATTCCTTCGATTGGCTTTTCTTTAGATAATTATCATAAGGATGCTGATTTTGATGCGATGCGTTCTGTTGTTCGTACAATGGTAGCCAATGTATTATCTCAAGGACTTCCTGCAGGAGTGTGTTTAAATGTGAATGCACCCAAAGGAGAGGTCAAAGGCATTGAGGTTTGTCGACAGGCAAGAGGTAAGTGGAGTGAAGAATTTGAAAAACGAGTTGATCCACATAATAGGGAGTACTATTGGTTATCAGGATATTTTGATAATGCGGAAGTACATGCACAGGATACTGATGAGCATTTGATAAAGAGAGGGTATGCATCGGTAGTACCAACATCAGTTGATACCACCGATTATACAATGTTGAAAGAATTGAAAAATTGGAATTTATAATGAATAGATTGAACAGTAGTAAAGTACAAAGAGAGACGTTTATTAATTCGATAAGTACAGGTTTTGTTATAGGGTTGGTTGTTCCAGCTATTTTCTTTTTCTTAACTTACTATACCAAGTATTCTGAGATACCATTCTTAGACTACCTTAATGTAGGAATGGAAAAAGGGGCCATGGTATACCTGTTATCCATTTCAGCGTTTCCCAATTTACTTATTTTCTTCTTAGCGAACCAGTTTAATAAGAATCTATTTCAACAGGGGCTTGTTCGTGTTAGTATCGTTTGGATTGTTGTCATATTTGCATTAAAAGGGTACTTTTGGATGACCCTGTAACATTAGATTAGCATATGAAATACTTTATAATCGCAGGAGAAGCTTCAGGTGATCTTCATGGGGCAAATTTGATGAGAGGAATTAAAGCGTCTGATTCTCAAGCCTCATTCCGTTTTTTTGGAGGAGAAGAGATGTCTTCTGTTTCCGAAGGGTTAATCAAACATTATAGAAAAATGGCCTTTATGGGCTTCAAGAGTGTTTTGATGAACTTGGGTGAGATCAAAAGAAACTTTAAACTCGCAGAGCAAGAGATCAAATCTTTTGAACCTGATGTAGTTATCTTTATTGATTATCCGGGATTTAACCTGAGGGTTGCGAAAATAGCTAAATCATTAGGTTATAAAACCTTCTACTATATTTCCCCAAAAATATGGGCATGGAAAGAGGGGCGTGTAAAGCAAATCAAACAGTATGTGGATAAAATGTTTACGATTCTGCCTTTCGAAACGGAGTTTTATCAGAAGCACGACTATCCCGTAACTTTTGTCGGGAACCCAACCGTGGATGAATTGTTATATCAAAAACAGTGGGGACAGACTACTGAGTTGTTTTGTAAAGAGAATGGATTGGATGGTCGTCCAATTATTGCGCTTCTTGCAGGAAGTCGTAAGCAGGAAATACAACGCTTACTTCCAATTATGGCAAAGGTTTCAGATCATTTCAAAGAGTTTCAGTTTGTTGTTGGTGGGGCCCCTTCAATTTCTAAAAAACTATATGATCAATGTAAAGGTGGAGCAAATATACCTGTGGTTTATGGGCAAACGCATGACCTCTTAAAGCATGCTCATTCGGCCATTGTCGCTTCTGGTACAGCAGCCTTAGAGGCTGGAGTAATTGGTACGCCTCAGGTAGTCTGTTATAAAGTGGAATGGGGACGCTTGGCATCTTTGTTACGTAAATTATTTTTAAAGATACCATACTTTTCGTTGGTTAATTTAATTTTAGGAAGAGAAGCTGTTAAGGAGATATTCCAAGAGAAATGTACGGTTGATAATGTGAAAAAAGAGCTAGAACTACTAGTTTATGATAAGGATTATCGTAAGAAAGTCGAAGATAGCTATGAGGAAATGTTGAATATGTTAGATGGTGAAAACGCAGGAACAAGAACTGCTGAAGCCATTATTAAGAATCTATCATAAAAAAGGAATTAGGACCATATGTTGCCAATTTTTCGTCGAGAGATACAATCTTTTTTTAGTTCATTATCGGGATACCTTGTGATCTCGATTTTTCTTTTTGCCACCTCCATTCTGTTGTGGGTCTTCCCTTCTGAGTACAACTTATTATCCACAGGCTATGCCAATTTGGATGGTCTTTTTGATTTGGGACCTTGGGTACTGTTATTCTTGGCTCCAGCCATCACCATGAAGATGTTTGCGGAGGAGAAGCGACAACGAACATTAGAGTTGTTGTTAACCCGACCTGTGTCTAGACTACAGATAGTTATGGGTAAGTTTCTTGCAGCATGCTTTCTTGTGTTATTAGCGATAATTCCTACATTGATCTACTATCTTACGGTCTATTTACTAGGAGATCCTGTTGGTTGTATTGATAGCGGTGCTGTGTTTGGATCGTATATAGGTATGTTTTTACTGGCCATGGTCTATTTGGCTGTAGGGATTTTTTGCTCTGTGATTACCGAAAGCCAAGTGATCTCCTTCTTGTTGGCTGTGGTGATTAATTTGTTATTATACAATGCTTTTGACGTTGGATCTCAATTATATCCGATGAGTGGTTTTTGGGGTAGTGTTGCATCTTTAGGATTGGATGAACATTATCAATCTATTGCAAGAGGGGTTGTGATGGCAAGAGATGTTGTATATTTTTTGGTGATGACAGCATGCTTTATCTGGGCAGGCACCATTAGTTTGTCATGGAACTTACTGCAAAGAGACAAAAAGGTGGAATGGTTCTTTGGAGGGATTATAACTACAACTATTCTATTGTTGGGAAGTTCATTTGTTGAATTTCAATTAGATCTTACAGAAGATGGACGCTATTCTTTGTCAGAGGTAGCGGAAGAGATTATTTCTGATGTAGATTTCCCAGTTCAAGTCGACCTATATTTGGCAGGTGAAATGCCGGCAAAGTTTATTGTTTTTCAAGAAGAGATCAAGCAAAAGATACGAACATTAGATGCTTATACTTCAGCTCCAATTCATTATGATTTAATAGATCCTTATAAAGAGGTTGGGCCAAAAAGACGAAAAAAATATTTCACCTTTTTGGCACAGAAAGGAATTATTCCAACGGATATCCGAATAAAAAAATCAGAAGGGACAACAACACAGCTTCTTTTCCCTGCAATGGTTGTGAAGGGAAATGGCAAAGAGATTGTGGTGAACCTCTTGAAGCGAAATAGTGTTTTTTCTCCAGAGCAGAATCTAAATAACTCGACTGAGCTTTTAGAGTATGAGATGATTCGTGCGATCTATAAGTTGCAACAACAGAAAAAAGATCGAATAGCCTTTTTGACCAGTGGTCATCCATTGGAACCTAAAGAGACATATATTCTTCGCAAAGAGTTGTCAGATGATTTTGATTTTGTAGACCTTTCTGCTGATGCAATTCGTGCGCAGCAAAATGATATCTCTGCTGTCATCATTGCAGATCCGAAAACCGATTTAACAGAGCATGAGAAGTTTGTGCTAGATCAATACGTAATGAACGGTGGTCGTTTAGCCGTATTTATCGATCCAGTAACGGTTAGCATGGATAGTTTAGAGCATGGTATGACCACGATTGCTATTGGGAATGATATAAGTTTAAGAGATCAGCTTTTCCAATATGGAGTGAGGTTAAACTCAGATCTTGTGCAAGATGTGGATTGTATGAGGCTGCCGGTGAATACAGCCCTCTCTGGACAGAAGCCTAAATATACACCAGCCCCTTGGTACTTTTCTCCATTACTTATGCCCAATCAAAACCATCCTATTGGTAAAGGTCTTGATCGAGTAAAGAGTGAATTTGTGAGCTCTATAACTCCTACAAAGAAACATGATGGGGTGATTATTACTCCTGTATTGACTACCTCTCCTTATGCGTTGTTAAGCAATACACCACTAGAAATATCATTGGCAATGATTAACAAGGCTCCCCAAAGAGAGATGTTTAATACAAGCGATGTGCCTGTGGGTGTGATATTAGAAGGGAATTTTATATCCGCATTTAAACATCGTATGCCAGAGGCATTTGGATTCCCTAAAGATACAGAGGTGATGACAAGGAGTAAAGAAACGAAGATGCTTGTGGTCGCCGATGGACGTATCTTATCCAATGAAGTTAAGACCATACAAGGCAATTCAAGGTATTCTCCTATGGGATACGATCGTTTCTCAAAACAATCTTTTGGAAATAAAGAGTTTGTGACCAATGCATTGAGATATTTGACCGATAAGGTTGGAATATCATCCCTGTCTGGGCGAGTTTTAAAAATGCGACTTTTAGATAAATTAAAGCTGCAATCTAATCGTTTTCTAATTCAGTTTTTGAATGTGCTTTTACCACAACTATTATTGATGCTGTTTGGTGTGGTATTCTATTTTGTTCGCAAGGCAAGATTTCGTTAGTCAATCGTAGTTCATTAATTGACGACACTAGTTTTTATTATGATCATAAAATAATAAGCCTAAAACAAAAATATTCGATCAATTCGAACTTATTTAGGGATAAGTTTGTATATTCGTACAGAGTAGATTGTTTTTTATTTATGATATTAAGCATCTGCTAAGCATTTGATTCTTAAAAAACAATCAATATCGAGTATGCCTTCGAGGTAGATCGATTGGGAGTAGATAATGATTAAAAAGAGATAATATGAAGTTTGTTGTTTCAAGTACGGAACTATTGAAGCATTTAAATGCGATAAGTAAAGTGATTAGTAATAAAAACACTTTACCTATTTTGGATAATTTCTTATTCCATGTATCCGAGAACAAAATTACGATTACTGCTTCGGATCTAGAAACAACTTTGATCAGTTCTGTTATTCCGGAACGTGTCGAAGGGGAAGGATACATTGCGATTCCTTCAAAGATCTTGACAGATACGTTGAAAGAGTTTGCTGAGCAGCCATTGACTTTCCAAGTGGATTTAGATACATGTGCTATAGAGATCCTTTCAGAGACAGGTAAATTCTCTATTGTAGGACAAGATGGTCAGGATTATCCTGAGCTTCCTCAGCTGCAAGAATCACAACGTTCAATCCAAATGGGACACGATGTATTGCTTCATGGTATCGAGAAAACTATCTATGCGACAGCTGACGATGAGTTGCGTCCAGTAATGAATGGAATCTTTGTAGAGTTCTCTGCAAACAGTGTCAATTTTGTTGCCACAGATGCTCATAAACTAGTTCGTTATCAGCGTAAAGATATAGCATGTGATTTTGAATCATCATTTGTTCTTCCAAAGAAGCCAGCTTCTTTGTTAAAGGGAATTCTTCCAAAAGAGGAGTTTGATGTAACCATGAAGTTCGATGATTACAATGCAGTATTCGAAATGACTGATTACTATATGGTTTGTCGTTTGGTTGAGGGGAAATATCCTCCATATAATTCAGTAATTCCTAAGAACAACCCTAATATTGTTACGGTAGATCGTTTGGATTTTTATAACACATTAAAGCGTGTTTCTGTATTCGCTAATCAAGCAAGTAATTTAGTGAAGTTGGATATCCGTAAATCAGAAATGATCATTTCAGCACAGGATGTAGATTATGCGATTTCAGGTGTTGAGCGTGTTGCATGTAATAATGAAGGTGCGGAGATCGAGATTGGATTCAAGTCTACTTTTTTATTAGAGATTTTGAATAATATCAATGCACCAGAAATTCGTTTAGAACTATGTGATCCTTCTCGTGCAGGTCTTATTCTTCCGAGTGAGGATGAGTTCGAGCATGAAAATATCTTGACACTATTGATGCCTATGATGGTCGGAGTATAATCTTCCCATTAACTAGGAATAAGATAATATCAATCGAACTAATAGTGATCACAAGGTCTCTATTAGTTCGTTTTTTTGTATGTAACCTCTATGGATGAAAATGGAGATCGTAGTTATATTCTTCCAGACTCTTCCATGCTATTTCAATACTTAGTTTCGTATGAACTTAAATTTAAAGAATCCTATTGTTTTCCTTGATTTGGAGACAACAGGAATAGATATTGTGAATGATCGCATCATTGAGTTTGCCTTTTTGAAGATCCATGTAGATGGGAGAGAAGAGGAGCTAGAGATGCGAATTAATCCGGAGAAGAAAATCTCAAATGAAGCTATCCAAGTACACCATATCACCAATGAAGACGTAGCGGAATGTCCTACCTTCAAAGAGAAGGCTAAAGACATTGCTCGATTTATTGAGGGGTGTGATCTTGCGGGTTTCAATTCTAATCGTTTTGATATTCCTCTTCTATCAGAAGAGTTCCTTCGTGCTGGAGTTGATATCGATCTTAGAAAACGTAAGTTTGTGGATGTACAGACTATTTTCCACAAAATGGAGAAGCGTACCCTTGCTGCAGCCTATAAGATGTATTGCAACGAGAGTCTAGAGAATGCTCATGCTGCCATGGCGGATACCCGTGCAACCTATGAAGTGTTGAAAGCTCAGTTAGATCGTTATGAGAATACAGAGGTGGAAGATAATGGTAAGACTGTTGTTCCGGTAAAGAATGATATCAAGGCCTTGTCTGAGTTCTCATGTTATGATCGTAATGTAGACTTTGCTGGACGTATTATTTATAACAAAGATGATGTGCCGGTATTCAATTTTGGAAAGAATAAAGGTCGACCTGTGACAGAGGTGCTTGAAGAACAACCAGGTTATTATGGTTGGATGATTGGTGGAGATTTCCCTTTATACACTAAGAAAGTGTTGACACAGATTCGTTTGGGAGAAAAAATGAAGAAATAGTGCCATGAAGATTATATGTATTGGAAGAAATTATGCAAAACATGCTTCGGAGTTAAAGAATGAGGTGCCTCAGGAGCCAGTATTCTTTTTAAAGCCCGATTCTTCAATATTGCAAAAGAATAAACCATTCTATATTCCAGATTTTACCAATGAGGTTCATTATGAGGTCGAGGTTCTTTTTCGTATCTCACGATTAGGGAAAAATATCTCTACAAAATTTGCACCACGATATTATTCAGAGGTAGGCCTAGGGGTTGATTTCACTGCAAGAGACTTACAACAGGAGTTGAAGCAAAGAGGTTTGCCTTGGGAAAAAGCCAAAGCTTTTGATGCTTCTGCTGTTCTAGGTAAATTTATTTCATTGGATCAGGTTGAAGATCTAAATAACATCTCCTTCTCTTTAAAGAAGAATGGTGAGCTTGTACAAGAAGGAAATACCAAGGATATGTTGTTCAATATTGATGAATTGGTGTCATACACTTCGAAATATATGACACTTAAGATAGGTGATATTATCTTTTCTGGAACCCCCGAAGGAGTGGGTGAGGTAATGATTGGAGACCGCCTGCAAGGATATATTGGAGAGCAACTAATGTTTGACTTTATGGTTAAATAAACGATCAGTGCTCAAAGAGTGAGAAAGAAGACCAACACTATATTTTATGTGTTGGTCTTCTTTTTTTGCTATTTGTTTTCCTATTCAAGGATATCTTGTGAAGTGCAAATGTGTACATCAGACTGCCGCTAGTATTTGTGATCTCGAAAAATACTTCTCTACCATCTAGGGCTGTAAATAAGTTCTTTGCTGTATCACTTCCTAAAAATATTCATAAATAGATATCATGGCTCCTTCATAAATCATATTCATTAAATAAGAGAATACAATACAAAGTCTTTTATTTAGGAAAAACGATATTGGGATATTGATTGCTTTTCAATGAACATTAGACTGTTTGACTGTATAATCATTATTAGAAGAAGATTTTTAACTATTTCGTAGGTAAAATTGTACTGTAGGAATAAAATAACCTTCAAGGTTTAGACATTTCTGCTGCTATATTCATAATAGATCTTGAATTCAAGCGACAAATGTAACTTTCCGATCCATTTTCAGATTATCATACATTTCTATAGCCATATCATTTACGATGTCTGTCATTAAGTATAGCTTGTGTTCATGGATTTAATGGTTAAAGCCTATCATTCATGAACAAGTCCTGTCGTAGTATTTTACTTCACTAACCATAAAATATTTGCTATGCAAATAGAATGCAGGGGTCGGTACTTTCTTTGCAATACTATCTGGTGTAGAGTAATTGATAGTTATAAATATTATTTTGTCGTAAATAATCGTGGATGATTATTTAATTGAGTAATTTTAACGACATTTTATTTTATAGGTTGACATTAATTCCCTTAAGCAATAGATATCGAAATGAATATTGTTAACCATAAGTGAAATGTTTTTAATAAATAAACTTTAAGTATCTACTATGAAAAATCGATTTTCAATGAACCGTGTATTATTATGTTTGGCTTTGGTCGTGTCGATGATTGCCACTTCATGTTCTACGGGTCCTAAACCTACAGACGTAATTCCAGCAAGTAGCTCATTCGTTGCTTCTGTGGATGTTGTTTCGCTAGCATTAAAAGGAGGTCTTCAAGACATGAGTTCTTTTAACTCATTTAAGATGATCCAATCAGGCATTGATCAGCAGCCAGAAGAGGTTAAAGGTTTGATCAATAACATTCTTGAGAACCCAAGTGAAACAGGGCTTTCATTCCGTGACGATATCTATGTTTTTCTTTCGGGTGAGACAAAAGAAGATCAGTATGGTCATATCTCAATGGTGATTAGAGATGTTGAAAAATTCAATGGCTTTATCAATCAAGTATTGAGTGACGAGAATATACCTCTTCAGGTTGTTGCAGAAGGTGAATTCAATATAATAAAAGCAGACAGAGATGGGGTGGTAATTTGGAATAATGAAAATCTTATTATTTCTGCGCCTCTTAATTATAGATCAAGAGGAGCTGTTGTAGAGAACACCAAAAAGTTATTTGCCCTTCAACCATTAGAGATGATAACCTCTGTAAACAGCTACAACGAGTTGACAGGAGATGAGAAAGATTTTAACTATTGGATTTCTTCAAATTCACTTAAGTACTTTGACGAGTTCAATACTCCTTCGATAGCCCCAGTACTTAAGAAACTTGATGGATGTGCAGGTATTGCTCATTTAGACTTCAAAGACGGAGAGGTTGTAATAGATACAAAGGTTTTTGTTACAGACATCGTGAAAGAGACTTACTTATCTAAGAAAGACCTTAAGTTTGATACAAAACTTTATGAGTATTTCCCAAAGGAAAATATTATTATTATTGGTAGCTGCATCGATACAGATCTTTTAGAGAAACATATTAATGCAGATGAAAATATGGCAGAAATGGCACCGGCGTTCCAAGCACAAGTTGGAGTCGATATGCACACAGCGCTTTCTACACTTGGGTCATCTATGATGCTTTCGTTTTCCGATGTTATGATTTCTAAAGGAATATATGGACGTGATAATGTTATGCCGGAGTTGAATCTGGGAGTTCAACTAAATAAAGATCAAGAAAACAAGTGGATCTTAGATTTGTTAACGAAGAGTACTCGTTATGATCAGGATGGTTATTTTGTATTGAATCTTTCTTCTGACATAAATATCTATTTTGCGGTAACTGATGAGTTATTCTACGTCTCAAATAACGAAGATAATGTGCGCAAAGCAGCTGGAATATTAGCTTCTGAAAATACATTTGCATCTTCAGACTTAGCAAATCATTTTGCTGATACTAGTGGTTTTATCTATGTAGACCTTGATTATGATCACCTTTCAGAATCGGCAAAAGCAAAGATTGCAAGAGAGTTTGATCCAATCCAAATGTCATTTGTTAATGGAGATAACGCACTTCTAAAAGACATGGAGTTGGTTAGTGATGAGCCTTTGGAAGGAACTTACACTCTTCATCTCAAGAACAATGAGGAGAATAGTTTCAAACAGATTATTAATCTAATTGACAAGAATTTGGTTACCTTTATAAGATGATTATAGCATTAGATAAAGTAAAACCTATATATATGTCAGAGCAGGAGATCTCCTGTTCTGACATATATATGAATAAGAATATGGTTTTTAATACAAGAGAGAAAGTATTAATCAGAGCCCAATCGGGAAGAGGTAAAAGTTCGCTTCTAAACTTTATCTATGGCGTAAAAAGTAGCTTTGATGGTCATATCGAGGTTAATGGTCAGAGTGTGCGAAAAGAGGTGCAGAGTGATCATATGTCCTATGTTTTTCAAGACCTAAAGTTATTTGACACGTTGACCGTAAAGGAGAATATTCTTCTTAAGAATGATCTTACCAACCATAAAACTGAAGCTGAAATAGATCTTATGCTTTCGCAACTAGGGCTTTCTGAAAAGAGAGACGAACCGGTAAAACATCTCTCTATTGGACAACAACAACGCGTTGCAATTATACGAGCGTTATGTCAACCTTTTCATTTCCTTTTATTAGACGAACCGTTTAGTCATTTAGATCAACAGAATGTAGCGATTGCTGTGGGGTTGATCAACAGGGAGTTGAAAGAACAACAAGCTGGATTACTTCTTACGACCTTAGATCCGTGTGATGCATTTCAATATGATAAGACCCTACAACTATAAAGTATGCTAAAGAAACTTCAAAGAAAGACCCTGTCTGTAGCTCAATTGGTATGGTATAGCCTGACTTTATTAGTGGGAGCAACTTTGACCTTACTAATTTTCCAACTGTATCTAGATATAGGACCCATATTCCAAGAAGAAGCAGGTGTACTATCCAAACAAGCGGTGGTTATTAGTAAGAAGATTTCTCTATTTCAAACCTTGGATAAGGATCGTATTTACTTCTCTTCGGAAGAGGTGCAATCCGTAGTCCAAGAACCGTTTGTAAAGAGTATTGCACGATTCCGTAGTGCTTCATTTAAGGTGAGTGGGTACACACGGGCGTCTGCAAATATCCCTGCTTTCTATACCGAACTTTTCTTTGAGAGTGTTCCAGACTCCTGTTTGGATATTCAGGTGGACGAGTGGAAGAGCTCCGAAGGTTCGGACTTTCTGCCTATTATTATTCCGGAATCATACATAAAACTTTATAACTTTGGTTTTGCGGAGAGTCAGGGACTGCCCGTATTATCGAAAGGAATGATCTCTCAGTTTCCCTTTCACGTCTCTGTATCAGGCAATGGAAAACAGCACACCTACAACAGCCGCATTGTCGGTTTCTCGAATAAGATTAACTCGATATTGGTTCCCGATCATTTCCTGAAACAAGCCAATAAAATCTATGGGAAGCCAAGACAAACCAGAGTTAGTCGTCTGCTGGTCACTTTTGATGATCCTTCTGACAGTAGAATATTGGCTTATTTTAACGACAAGAACTATTCGATCAATCAAGAGGGGTTAAAAGCAGGTAAATGGAAATTGATGATAACCATTGCTTTGGGAGTTATGATGTCCATTGGAGTGATCATCACTGCCATGTCCTTATTTTTGATATTACTCAGTGTTCATCTTATTATTCAAAAGAATAGAACATTGATTCTAAATCTATACAGTATTGGATATAGACAAGAACATATTGCTCGATTCTATCGCTGGACTATCTCTACGATTACCTCTGTAATATTGATTCTATCTTGGGGGGTGGCACTATTCTTAAGAGGAGTTTATGTTGATCGTTTTGCCACATACTTTAAAATTGGAAATATTGATTCACAATTATGGATTCCTGTCCTCATTTTATGGGCTGTAGTGGTTGTAGTTTACAACTTGTTATTAACCAGACAGATTAAAGGGGTATTAAAGATGTTATAATAGCAATCGTTATAACAGTTAGATATCTATTGTAATAATGTCTGGATGTTGTTTATGTCTATTTTAAGATATTGTATAGACCTAAATAATATTAGCTCTCCAATAAATAAAACAAGGGCTTAAATCGCAAAATATAGCCAAATGCCATATGTAAAATAGAATGAGAATGCTATGGCAGTATCCTCATTTTATTTTACATATACTTAGATTCCATACATAATAAAGTCGTGTCAGTTATACTAACTCTTTACGATAACAACGTTTTCTCTTGTGCTGTTCATGCGGATAGTTCTTCCAATTTGAGATAGCTTTATTGTTGGTTTCCAGCATTCCGGTGGTCTCAATAAATTCAACTCCTTTGTCTACCATCTCTTTGTGCAGCTCTCCAAAGAGTAATGCAATAGCACCACTAGCTTGGTATTTAGGGTGAACTCCTGTTAGTAATACATCACACACCTTAGGCTGCTTCATTGCTTTCATTATATGATAGAATCCAAATGGGAAAAGAGACCCATTGGCTTTCTGCATTGCCTCAGAAAGAGAAGGAATACCAATCGTGAATCCTGCCACCTCTTTGTCTTTGTCTAACATGATCTTAACAAAACGTGGGTTTAGGAAAGAGAGATACTTCTTGACATAGTAGTCCGACGCCTCTTGATCAAGAGGTACTACAGAGAATAGATCTTGAAATGCTTCGTTAAGGATCTTGAAGATCTCTTGTCCGTAGCTCATTAGATCTTTGGTTTTATCAAAATGAAGGATTTCGAACCCGTTTCTTTTTCTAACCATCTCCTTAATACGAAGTGCTTTCTCTGGAAGAATCATACCATCAATACCTAAACGGAATTCAATCCAATCCATCTCTTTGGAAAAGTTCATCCGATCCATATGTTCTTTGTAATATGGAAGGTGGTATTCTGATCCAATAGAAGGAAGACGATCATATCCCTCTACAAGCATCCCTTGGTGATCTAAATTTGAGAATCCTAATGGTCCTTGAACTTCTACCATCCCTTGTTCTTTCAACCATTGTGTAGCGGTACCAAAAAGCAAATCCACCACTTCTTTGTTGTCGATAAACTCAGCTCGAGTGAATCGTCCAATTTTTTCACCAATTTTCTCAATATATTGGTGGTGAACAATAGCACCTATGCGACCAACACATTTACCATCCTTAAAAACAATCCAGAATCTTACTCCACACTGTTTTACAAGAGGGTTGTGCTCTGCCTGAAGAGATTTTAACTCCTCACTTTTAATAGGCGGGACCCAATAAGGTGAGTCTTTATACAACATAAACGGAAGACCTACAAATTCCTTGTACTCCTTCTTGGTTGTTACTACTCTTATTTCTAAACTCATAACTTGCTTCGCTTTCTTTGAATACAAAGATTGATTAAGATAGGCTATATGACAAATAATTGGTATGATTTTATTCAATAATATACAAAAAATTAAGTGTTTTTGACAAAACCGAATCAAAGATTCTTTTGTTTATATACTACCTAGGGCTTATTAATCTGTTTGAAGAAAGGAGGGGATGGAAATGTTAGTTGTTAAGTTAATGTTCGTATTGTTCTGTTGGTTAGGATTCCCAATTTTATTACGTTCTCAAATACGTATTGTCGCCAAGGGTGGTGCTAGTTTCTACAAGCCTGGAAACACTGTCGTCGCTGTTCGATTAGCTTGGGAGTACCATGCAGATGGTATTTTGGTGGATGTATTTGAAAGTAAAGATGAAAAGTGGTTTGCTTTTCGACCAGAGGTGATTCGAACATATGTACCTAAGTGGTACGACCTGAGATCGATGAGGGCCAAAAAGATTGGTGCTTTATCGCTGCAAAGTAAGATTAAAAATGGTTCGGATTATCACATCTCAACGTTAGAGGATGTGGTAAGTGTGTTGCCGAAAGGAAAATTCTTCATTATCTCTTTAGACGACAAAGTAAAAAACTTGAAGTCGTTGGTTGATCATCTCAGAGATCATCGTAACGCAGTAAGTTTTCGTTTTGTATCATCCAATTGGAGAATGGTAAAGTATTTATCCAAGCGAATTGATCCTAAGAATATCTATTATCGATGGGATGGTAGAAACAGTTTAGGGGTCACGATGGAGAAGATGAAAGAGTTAGAAGTTACTTCACTGGTGATGGATAAAAAATATATTAATCCACAGGTGATGGAATGGATGAATGATTGGGGCATTAAGCTTCATCTCTCGTTATCGGAGAAGGACAATGGGAAACAGGTAGTAAGAGACTATCCTGATGTACAATCTCTGTTTACTTCACGACCGAGGTGGGTGAGAAGTTTACTCCCAGATGGCGAAGATAATACTCCTGATGTTCAGGTTTTTGGTTTGGTTAAATAGGTGGGTATTATCTTAAGTACTGTCTTCTTTGTATCAAAAGAGAGAAATCGAATAGAGTGACTTCTATTGGTTTTCTCTCTTTTTTTATTGAACTATTTATGTCTTGATCTTAGCTCTCTGACGAGGTCCTCTATGCGGTAGCCTTTGTAGGTTAACAGCACAATAAGGTGATACAATAGATCAGCTCCTTCATATAGGAAGTTTTCATTATCATTTGCCATTGCACCAATTACCGTCTCTACTGCCTCTTCCCCAACCTTCTGAGTTATCTTACGTATCCCTTTATTAAACAGATGTGTGGTGTAGCTCCCTTCCGGCATCTCTTTCTTTCTCTGATCAATAAAGTCCTGTAGCTCGGTTAAAAATAGGATGTCATTAGGGGCGTTCTCTTCTCCCCAACAAGTGTCAGTCCCTTTATGACAAGTGGGGCCTTGTGGTGTAACGTAGATAAGTAGGGTATCTTGGTCACAATCTAATAGAATTCGTTCGACCAAAAGAAAGTTAGATGAGGTTTCTCCTTTCTGCCATAATCTCTCTTTTGTGCGACTATAGAATGTCACTTTTTTATCTGCTTTGGTCTTCTCAAAAGCTTCTTGATTCATATATCCCAACATCAACACCTTGTTGGTTTTAGCATCTTGTATGATAGCAGGCACTAGTCCATTGCCCATTTTATTAAATTCGATCTGCATAGTGGTATGAATTATAGGGTTCTAACCGGTACGTTATTTTGTTTTAGATAGCTCTTTAAGTCTGGGATCGCTACCTCTTTATAGTGGAATATACTGGCAGCCAATGCGGCATCGGCTTTACCTTCCACAAAGGTGTCTACAAAGTCTTCTTGACATCCTGCACCTCCAGAGGCAATCACCGGGATGGTCAAAATATCATGTAGTCTTCTCAAGGCTTCATTGGCAAAGCCACCCTTGGTCCCATCATGATCCATAGAGGTAAAAAGGATCTCCCCAGCCCCTCTCTCTTCTGCCTCTTTGGCCCAAGAGAAAAGCTCTTTATCTGTATCTATTCGCCCCCCTGCGCTTTTAACCGCCCATTGACCATTTTCCTGTCGCGCATCAATGGCCACCACAACAAACTGACTCCCAAATCGTGTCGCCAATAGGTTGATTAGCCCAGGGTTTTTAATAGCAGAAGAGTTAATAGAGACCTTGTCTGCACCATGTGCTAGAAGTATTGCTGCATCCTCTACGGTACTTATTCCCCCACCAATGGTAAATGGGATATTGATCTCAGAAGCGATACGCTTCACTAGCTCTTTGGTGGTCTTTCGTGCTTCTTGTGTAGCGGTAATATCCAGTAGAACTAACTCATCTGCACCCTCTTCGGAATACCACTTTGCTAGTTCCACTGGATCTCCCACTGCTTTGATTCCCTCAAAGTGTATTCCCTTGACGGTCTGCCCATCTTTGATATCCAAACATGGAATGATTCTTTTTGCCAACATAAGGATTATTTTTTAGAGATGATAAACTGCTCTAGCTCTTTTAGAGAAACATGTCCTTCATAGATTGCCTTTCCAACAATCACCGCATCGATATTGTCTTGTTCTAAAGTGATAAGATCTTGCATCGTAGAAATACCTCCACTCGCAACGATAAATAGCCCAGGGAAATTCTCCTTGATCTCTCTATATAGATCAAAAGAGGGACCTTGAAGCATTCCATCTTTCTCGATATCGGTGCTAATGGCTTTGGTAATACCTTTCGTCATCCACTCTTGAATAAAATCAAGAATATCTAATTCAGAAGACTCTTTCCATCCCATTGTAGAGATCTTACGATCTCTTGCATCGGCACCTAAGATCATCTTTTCAGAACCATATCTCTCGATCCAAGAAGCAAAGAGTGAAGGGTTTTGAACTGCGACACTTCCTCCCGTCACCATCTGTGCCCCCGACTCAAAAGCGATATAGATATCCTCTTGGCTCTTTATCCCTCCCCCAAAATCGATCACTAGATTGGTTTTTGAGGCAATACGCTCTAGGGTCTTATAGTTTACAATATGACTCTTCTTTGCCCCCTCTAGATCAACAAGGTGAAGACGTTTTATCCCGTGGTCTTCAAACTGTTGGGCTTGTGCTAATGGGTCCTGGTGATATATTTTTTGTGTATTATAGTCTCCTTTGCTTAGACGAACACATTGTCCTTCAATAATATCTATGGCTGGTATAATTTCGATCATGGTGTTTGGTTTAGGAATTGATTCAACATTATGGATCCGACTTTCCCACTCTTTTCTGGGTGAAACTGCATCGCCCAGAAGTTCTCCTTTTTCAGCATCGCACTAAAATTATTAGCATAGTGACATGAAGCAAAAGTACTATTACATAGTTCTGCGTAGTAGGAGTGAACAAAGTAGAGATACTCTTGTTCAAATTGGGTTTTCCATACTCCATCATTGGAGAAGTTCAGCTGATTCCAACCCATATGAGGCACCTTGGTCTCACTATCTTGTGGAATAAAACGTTTCACATGGGTATCAAAAATTCCTAACCCTTTAATATCACCCTCTTCACTGTGTTGGCACATCAGCTGTAGTCCTAGACATATCCCTAGAACTGGTTGTTGAAGCTGGGGAATGATCTTGTCTAGTTGATGCTCTCTCAGATAATCCATTGCGCTTTTAGCTTGTCCTACACCAGGAAAAATAACGCGATCGGCAGAGCATATCTGTTCATAATGGTCTGTAACAATCGTCTCTGTGCCAAGACGCTTGAGCGTCTCTTGCACAGAAAAGATGTTACCACCATTATATTTTATAATGGCAATTTTCATAAAAAGTACTGGTATACTGTGTTCAATTAATTAATCACGACAAAGAAGGTAGTGGATTACTTTCTTCAGGTTCTCGAACTCCTCTGGCTTATATAAGCGGGTCAAGAAAGCAATACGACCATCTTTATCAATAATTACATTGCGTGTTACTCCTGCTTTCTTAACGGCAAATAGTCCAAATACGTCTGCGTTAGGATCCAAAGCAATAGGATAAGTAACTTGGATATCCTCTTTGAACTTTTTTACTTTCTCTAAAGGTTCATCCCTGTCGACTCCCATCAAAAAGAAGTCGGTATTGTTCTTATGTTTTTGCCAAATATCTTTCTCAATATGTGGCATCTCTTTTCTACAAACTGGACACCAGCTTGCCGTGAACTGAAGCATTACGACCTTGCCTTTCAAGTCACTCAGCGATACTTTCTTTCCGTTGGTTAACTCCACCGTAAAATTTGGTGCTTTGTCTCCAACTTGAAGAAGATAGCCGTACTCTTCTGGCGTCTCATTCTGTTTAATCGAGTCGATAATATCTTCCGCAGAGATACATATCTCTGTTTTGTGTTTGCTTTTTTTACTTGTACAAGCAAAACCTAAAAATAGTGTTGCAAGTAAAAGTACGATGTTTGATTTTCTCATATAAGTAAAGTGTTGGTACTTAGATAATAACTTGAAATCGTCTTCTATGAAAAAACAACAGTCCTGTTGTTATATACCAGTACTTTATGTTGAATATGTTTGTATACCGCCTGTGAAAGTACAATTTTTTCTAGATCTCTTCCTTTATGAACTAGATTTTGTACGGGATCTTTATGACTAATTTTAGCTACATCTTGAGCTATAATAGGTCCGGCATCAAGTTCCGTAGTAACATAATGACTGGTAGCGCCAATAATTTTTACACCTCTTTTATGTGCTGCATGATAGGGTTTAGCACCAGCAAATGCGGGTAAGAAGGAGTGATGAATATTGATGATACGGTTAGGGAAATGAGTAATGAAGTCTTCACTAAGTATCTGCATATAACGTGCAAGAACAACAAAATCAATATTGTGTTTTTTTAATAACTCTATCTCCTTTTTTTCTTCTTCCGCTTTGGTTTTCGCAGTAATAGGGTGATAATGGAATGGTATACCAAACTTCTTTGCAATAGGTTCCAATGCACGGTGATTAGAGATAATACAAGGAATGTCTACATTCCATTCTCCCTCTGCATATCTAGCCAAAATATCAAACAGACAGTGTGACATCTTTGAAACAAAAAGTGCCATACGAGGTTTCTTATCCGAGAAATGAATTTCATAGCTAAGTTGATATTTCATTGCAAATAGAGTATTGAAATATTCGTCTATTTTTAGAATAGGAATAGTAAAGTTGGCTAGATCCCACTCCAGACGCATATAAAATAGCTTTTCTTCTTTATTGACATATTGATCTAGATAAAGAATATTTCCTTTATTGTTATTTACAAATTCGGTTATTCGAGCCAAGATTCCTGGCTGGTCGGGGCAATGCAAAAGTAGTATGGCACTTTGTGAACTCATGGCTTATAATGTTTCTTTGGTACTGGGTATGGTGAAAATGGTTTTATCTTGTTTGGTTGCCATCCTTATGGCTTTGGCAAAGCCTTTAAATATTCCTTCAATCTTATGGTGTTCGTTGTCTCCTTTTGCTTCGATATTGAGGTTACACTTGGCTGTATCACTAAATGATTTAAAGAAGTGGAAGAACATCTCGGTGGGCATATCTCCAACATATTCTCTTCGGAATGAAGCATCCCATATAATCCATGGCCTTCCTCCAAAATCAATAGCCACTTTTGCTAAGCAGTCATCCATGGGAAGAAGGAAACCATAACGTTCGATGCCTTTTTTGTCTCCTAATACCTCTTTAAATGCCTCTCCAAGTGCTAGACCGACATCTTCAATCGTATGGTGTTCATCTACTTCTAAATCACCATTCACTTGAATATCTAATCGGCAGTTTCCATGTCTACCGATCTGCTCTAGCATATGATCAAAGAACTTCAACCCAGAATTAATGATTCCTTTTTCTGTGCTATCCAATGTGAGCTCAATTCTAATATCAGTTTCTGCAGTGGCTCGAGCAATGGTTACACTTCGTTTGGGGAATAAGATGCTATCCACGATGTCGTTCCACGATTTCGACTGTGCAATACAGGTATCTGACCAAGTTTCAGAGAGCTTATCGTTACTATAGAAGATAGCTTTACATCCTAGGTTCTTAGCCAACTCTATATCTGAGGTGCGATCCCCGATAACAATAGAGTTTTTTATATCGTAATTGCCATCAAGGTATTGCATAAGCATCCCCGTTTTAGGTTTCCTCGTTAGCGCATTATCTTGTTCGAAAGTGCGATCAATATGGGTATTATAGAACGTGATGCCCTCATTCTGAAATGTCTCAACCATACGGTTATGAGGACCCCAGAAGGTCTCTTCTGGAAAAGATTCAGTTCCCAAACCATCTTGGTTGGTAACCATCACCAAAAGAAAGGCATTTGAGTCCATGATTCGTTTCAGCGCTCCAAATACTTGTGGTTCAAACTGTAATTTATCGAATGAGTCGATTTGTTGATCTTCAATAGGCTCATCAATCATTGTCCCATCACGATCAATAAAAAGTAGTTTAGGCTTCTGTTGTTTCATAATAATTATGGTGCAATGATTCTTAATTGGTCTATAAAAACTTTATTTTCAGCTGGAGTCCCCACCGTAATGCGTAAGCAGTCATCACATAGAATAACTTTTGTGCGATTACGTACTACCGTCCCATCTTTCAGGAGTTGTTGATAGCAATGATTGGCATCTTTAATCTTTACTAAGATAAAATTGGCTTCCGTTGGATACACTTTCTCCACCTGTTCAATGGAGATCAGAGCCTCCGATAGCTTCTCTCTCTCTTGGATGATCTCCGCAATCTGTTGCTTTACTCGATCTGCTTCATACATCAAAATATCCAGAGCTTTCTTTTGGGTCAACACATTGACATTATAAGGATACTTTACCTTATTAAGTAGAGATATAACCTCGGCCTGTGCCATGGCCATTCCCAAACGAATACCTGCCAGCCCCCATGCTTTACTAAAAGTTTGCAACACGACAAGGTTGGGATAGTGAGCAATTTCTTCGGAGAAAGAGGGCGTTTTTGCAAAGTCAATGTAGGCTTCATCCACTACCACAATACCATGAAATGATTGACACAATTCGATGATATCTTCTCTTTTCAAAGTGTTCCCTGTTGGATTATTGGGTGAGCAAAGAAAGATTAGCTTTGTGTATTGATCCCAAAGCTCCTTAATTCTAGGGATATGGATATTAAAATCGGTCGTCAATAGCGCCTCTCTTCTCTCAATATCATTGACCTTTCCACAAACATCATACATCCCATAGCTAGGGGAAATTGAGATATAATTATCCTTCCCGGGGCAACAGAAAATACGATATAGTAGATCAATCGCCTCATCACTTCCATTCCCTAAAAATATCTGATCGGTGCTTACCCCTTTTAATTGTCCAATCTGCCTCTTTAGATCGACTTGATAAGGGTCAGGATAGCGGTTTAATCCACTGTTATAGGGATTTTCATTGGCATCCAAATAGATTGAAGCCTCTCCCTCAAAATCATCTCTGGCACACTGGTAAGGTGCTAGAGATAAAATGTTTGGGCGTACGATGGCGTTTAAGTTAAATTTCATTACTGCTCAGTTGATTAAGTCTTACCGTTACTGCATTTTTGTGTGCATCTAAAGATTCTGCTGCGGCCATCACCTCGATGGTATTACCAATAGATTGCAACCCCACGGCACTGATTTCCTGATAGGTGATCTTTTTGGTAAATGCGTCTAGATTCACTCCACTGTAGGAGCGTGCCCATCCATTGGTTGGAAGGGTGTGGTTTGTTCCAGATGCATAATCACCAGCACTCTCGGGTGTGTAGTGCCCCATAAAAACAGAACCTGCATGACGAATCTCTGAAGCAATGTCGTTGGGCTTCTCTGTAGCAATTATTAAGTGTTCTGCCGCATATTGGTTGGCAATCTCAATCATTTTGTGTTGATCCGAAACACACAGCATCACACTATTTTCTAGCGCATCGTTGGCAAGCACTTTTCTTCCTAAAAGTGCTAACTGTCTGTCCAGCTCTTCCGCTACAGCATCTAAAATAGGAGGGTGGTCTGTTACCAAAATAACTTGACTATCTGAACCATGTTCCGCTTGGGACAGCAGGTCGGCTGCAATAAACGCTGGGTAGGCACTCTTGTCGGCTATTACCATCACTTCGGAAGGACCTGCAGGCATATCAATAGCACATTGATCTGCCCCTACAACTTGTTTGGCTGCCGTAACATATTGATTTCCTGGACCAAAAATTTTATCCACCGATGGCACTGATTCTGTTCCATATGCCATCGCGATAATGGCTTGAATTCCCCCCACAGTAACAATTTTGGTGATACCAGCAATCTGTGCGGCATATGCAATAGCAGGAGATATTTCTCCTTCTTGATTTGGAGGTGTACATAGTACAATCTCTTTACATCCTGCAATTTGTGCCGGTAATCCTAACATCAATACAGTTGAGAAGAGTGGTGCGGTTCCCCCTGGAATATATAGTCCCACTTTCTCTATTGCTTTCTGCTCTTGCCAGCATAATATACCGGGAGCAGTCTCAATTTTCTTTACGTCAATTCTTTGACTCTCATGAAAACGGCTTATGTTTTTTGCAGCAGTTTGAATAGCCTGCTTCAATTCGGGCGAAACAGTTTCAGCAATTGCTTCTATTTCGTCCTCTTCCATGACTAATGTACGGATATTTACTCTATCAAATCGAGCGGTGTAGTCGATTAGAGCAATGTCTCCTCGAAAAAGAATGTCCTTGCGCATCTGTACTACGAGCTCTTTTAAGTCATTTGACTCTAGTACAGGACGTGTTAAACATTCGCTGATCTCTTGGGTTGTCGGGTTAATAAGTCGTCTCATTTAATAGTTTTGGTATTATTATAAAATCATCTTCTCGATTGGCAACATCAATATACTTTCCGCACCAAGGTCTTTTAATTCTTTGATGATTCCCCAAAATTGAGGCTCATCAATCACAGAGTGAAGAGAACTCCAGCCTTCATTTACCAATGGAATGATTGTTGGGGCCTTCATTCCTGGTAGTAATGATTTTATCTCTTCTAGTCTGCTATTGGGTGCATTAAGCATGATATATTTCTTGCCTTTTGCTGTCTCTACCGTATCCATTCGAAATAGAATGTCTTGTAGAATATATAACTTCTCATTGGTTAATTCCCTGTTGGTGATAAGTAGTGCTTCAGATTTTGTTACCACCTCTACCTCTTTTAGATTATTAGAGATAAGTGTAGATCCTGAGCTTACAATATCAAATATTGCATCTGCCAACCCAATACTTGGAGCCACCTCTACCGAGCCACTGATCTCATGAATAGAAGCGAATACATTGTTCTGATCAAGGAAACGTTCTAGTATTTTTGGATAGGAAGTAGCAATTGTTTTATTATGAAACCACTGTGGTCCTGTATAGCTATCTGATTTAGGAATAGCCAACGATAATCTACATTTACTAAAGCCTAGGCGTTTGGCAATATTCACCGCTTCACTCTTTTCTAAAACTTCATTTTCTCCTACAATACCGATATCAGCGATACCATCTGCCACTGTTTTGGGAATATCATCATCTCGAAGAAACAGAATCTCTACAGGAAAGTTTGTAGCCTTAGAGATCAGCTTTCGCTTTCCTTGGGTCAATTGAATTCCAATATCGGATAGTAGGTCTAATGAATCTTGATTTAGTCTTCCTTTGGTTTGTACAGCAATACGTAAGGTTTTCATGATAAAAAAAGTTTAGAGTAAAAAAAACGAGCTTACCTTATATAATACGGTAAGCTCGTTAATATGTTTAGATAATTTTTAAACACAGCAATTACGGCCTACCTTGTGGTAAGAAATGATGATGGCCGTGATGATGATTTAAAAAATTCATGTTTCTATTTGTAATTGTATGATGCAATATTAATAAAAAAAACTTCTAAATGAATGATTCTACTTTTAAATTAATGTTAATCCTGCTTTTTTGTGACAATTATCGAACACCAAATTGTTGTGCATTAAAGAACATTCTTCCATTCTTACCAAAACCAACACCAACTTCTGTCCATGCTTTATTTAACAAGTTTTTACGGTGACCAAGACTTGCAACTCCCTCATCTATAACATATCCTATTACATAACGTATTGCTGCTTCTTTGGCATCTAATTCTATATTGAAGTAAGAGTAGGTTCCGCATGCAACATTCTCTCCACAACCTCTCCATTTATACCCAAATTTTTTAAGACGCTCGCCTGGATTCCCTCCAAAACTGTGACCAATCCTATTTTGTTTGGCCATTACGTCGGCATAATTCTCTGCAGAAGCAACCATTTGAGTGTTCAACTTTAAAGATCCAACGGGTTTGGAATTCCTTAGTTCTTTATAGGCACCATTATCCCTCTTCTTGTTGTAATATGCCTTCAATCGCTTCTCAGCATAACTTCTTGGATTGGTTCGAAGAAAGTTGATCTCTTTCAACATCTCCTCTTGCGCCTTTTTATCCACCGATTGGGTTGGAGTACTACTCCCTTTGTCTTTTGCTCCCGTTGTTGTGCCCCCTTTGTCTTTGGGCGTAGGAGTCGGTTGAACCTTCTCTTTTGGGACAGGAGTCGTTAAATCCTTATCTTTCGAACATGATATCGTTACTAACGATATGCTAACCAGTAGTAATAGTGTTATTTTCTTCATTATAAATGTTATTTATTTAGCTAATAGTATGCCATAATAGTACTTCTCCATACAGCTTCTTTGCGCATAAGACATTCCTACATACTTCCATGAAGGATCAATCAGTGCGTTTAGATTGTGCTTACCTTTATCATATGGATCATTACAGTAGGATGTTACAATCTGTTTTGCCAAAGCATTTATATCTCTTGATTTAGGGTGGAATTTTCTGTCTACATGTCTAAAAAGTAGTTCTTCTGCTGCGGTAGCTTGCGTCAGACCTCCTTTTTTAGCTCTACTCAGAGGAGTGCTCCCTTTATAATTGTGTTCAAATTTATACTCATAACATAGGATTGCAAGATAGAGCTTTTCTCCTTTGCATAGCTCCTCGCTAAGCTCAAGTTTAGGTAACGGTTTGGTCTCTTTCAATATCGCTTTCACATCATAGAATCCATTCATGTTATGGAACTTATAGTTTGCAGGATCAGCTCTAAAAACATTTAGTTCATTCAGGATAGCTTTTGATACTGCATCCTCTACCATAGTACAACTTCCAACTCCCGTTGTGCAGTTGTTATTCTGTTGCGGATCAAGTTCTCCCACGACATCCTCTTCTTTTGAACATGAGATAAAGATCATTAAGCATAATAGCCCTACTGTTTTTAATGTATTGATTGCTTTCATTTGGTAAATTATTGTTGTGTAAAACGAATTGCAATCTTAATATATTTTTATCAGACATATTATGTTTTATACTACTTTTTATATCTGTTGTCTAACTAAGAAGTGAACATTCATCCGATTTCATGATTATATCTTTACGCTTTCCTAACAGACTAATGCAAATGATAGTCGAGAGATCGATTTAATTTTACCATCAAACACTTTTACCCCTCTCGGCAAACAACTATACGATGACATCAAGATATAAGCACTTGATAAGGGTTTGACTATGCCTTCCTTATACTCTCCTTATACTCTCCGACACATATTGGTCACATATTACTCATCCATTGGATATACTTTTGTCACAGAAATTGTGACGCGCCTCTATCGAAAGGATGTACAAAATAAGCCGAACATCACCGTAAGAGTATAGTGAGAGTATAAGGAGGGTATAATGAGAGTATAAGGACGTGGTTGGTTAATATCTAATAATTAACAACTGGGCGGTGGTGATGTCGTCTTGCCTGTTTGATTCCTTGTATTACCTATTCGATCTAATGATTTGATTTTTATCTTCTTGTTACCAGCTCTTTCGATCACTTTTTGTATAGAGAATTTTTGTTTGTGCTAATGGCTCTCAGTCAGTTCTATAAATTTATGGTATGATGGAATAGAAGTCGATTGATATTTGCTCCTTTTATGCGATAATGAGCTAGGGGGTATTCCCCTAGTATTAGGATTCAGGGACGCTTGGGCATTGCTTCTCCTATAAAACATTACATCAAGTTATAATAATATTGGTTAGAGTAAAAATAATGGTTGGTGGCTCTTTATTTTTAGATGTTAGAATATTATATTTGTATAATTTAGTATCGACCTCTAATGAATCTAGCGCACTGTGCATATTGCCATGGTTCGCTATTATTAAGAATCACAATTTATAGATTCAAGAATCCCGTATAATTTTTCAGGGGATAGTTCTGCAACCATATGTTGCAAGATCTATCCTATTTTATGTTTTTATAAAGTACTAAAATGAGTATGAAAAAAAGATGGATTCTAGTCGTGCTTTTCTTCGCATCATCTATGATATGTGAGGGTCAGAATCGAATAACAGGAACAGTGAAGAGTAAGAGTGATAGTGTGTTGCACTATTTTAATGTGGCACTGTTAAATGCTGTTGACTCTACACTTATTAAAGGAGGAGCTTTCGTTGATGGTCGCTTTGAATTCCAAGAGGTTGATGACGGAAAATATATGCTTGCCACCTCTTCTATTGGGTTTGAAACCAATTATAAGATGTTGCATATCGGTTCAACCAATAACGTTCTGAATGTCTCCATTCTACTTGATAATATTCATTTGGATGAGGTGAAGGTGCGAGGACGTATTCCTAAGGTTATAAATAAGAGCGATCGTTATGTGGTAGAGGTGGAGAACACCTCCATCAGTGATGCCGGGGATGCGCTAGAGGCTTTGAGTCGAACCCCATATGTTATGGTGGATCCACTATCCAAGAAGGTGTCCGTGGCGGGAAGAGGATCAACCCTAATCTTAATTAACAACCGTAAGATTACCAGCGATCAAGAGTTGTCGGTATTGAGTTCACAGAATATAAAACAGATTGAGGTGATAGAGAACCCTTCGGCGAAATATGATGCAGAAGGGCAGAGTGTGATTAATATTGTTACGACCAAGCCTAAGGATAAAGGGGTTAATATGAGTTTGAGAGCCCTCTATACTAAAGCCAGAAAACAGTCGGGACAACTTCAAGGTGATCTTACTTATGTGTCGGATAAGTTGGTTCTGTTTGGTCGCTATGGGGTGTCGGATCGAGAGCTTGAGGGGTTTAATTATTATCATAATCACTACCAGAAGCAGAACTATGATTTTGAGTCGAAGATTATGGATCTGCATAACGTTGATCGATTAAAGTATAACGATTATGCCATAGGGATGAACTATCATCTTTCGCCACACCAAACGATGTCGTTGAAGTATGAGAAAAACAGCTATAACATCGGGAATGCTAACCGTACGCTGACCAATGTGGATAAGAATGGTGTGCATCTTATGCCGCTTTTGAATCATCGAGATCTTTTTTCTGAGATCATTAGAGATGGGGTTAATTTCAACTACCAATATAAGAATAACGGTTTTGAGGTCTCTTGGATATCTGACTATTATTTGTCGGAGAATATCACTGGTTACGATGTGATCGAATTCTATGAGGTGCCGAAGCAGGATGTAAAGATGAAGAGTGATGCAAATTTTAAACATGATATATTCTCTTCTCAGTTGGATGTTAAAGTACCGTTGGTTAAGAAGAGGTTAGATGTTGAATTTGGGACTAAATATTCGATGGTAGAAGGTGATAATATCAATAATTTTTATGTGAAAGAAAATGACCAGTGGGTTCCTAGAGAGAAGTTTACTAGTCAAGTAGGAATGGATGAGAAGATTATTGCACTCTATGGGATCTTCTCCTATAAAATGGGCTCCAAAGTAAATATGTCGGCGGGAGTACGTTATGAGAAGATTAAAGATCTAAGGAAGAATCACGATGGGGAGAGAATCGAACGAACTGTGGAAGACCTGTTTCCTAGTGCCAACTTTAGCTATGTTCCAAAGAAGAATTATTCGTTTCGGTTTTCCTATTCGGAGCGCATTAAGCGACCCTCGTTTAATAAGTTGAATAACTTGGTGCAGTATCGTAACCATTATGGAACCTACCAAGGAAACCCATTGTTGAAATCGATTAAATATAAGACTTTCTCATTGTCTTCTAAACTCAATAAAGTGAATTTTTCGCTTATGGCTTCTTATCAGAAGTACCCTATCGATATGTTGTATATAAACGATCCTGTTGAGATCGAATATATTGCTACGACTTATATCAATACAGAGAATAGATGGAAATATTCCATGAATATAAGCCGATTGTTTCAGTGTAAGTTTTGGAGTATACAGCCTTTTTTATCGGTATCGATGATGGAGAGAATGCTCATAGACGATGGGGTGCAGTATACCAATAATTCGCCAGGTTTCTATCTGAAACTGACCAATCAATTTGATATCACTAAGGCCACAACCTTGGATGCCGATTTCTTATATCGTAAACAGAATCATAGTTTTAAGAGTTTTAATGATTACTGTCGAGTTAACCTCGCTTTACGACAGAAGATGTTCAAAGATAAGTTGATGTTTCAAATTGCGTATCAATATATTCCATATCGATGGAATCAAGTTCTCGACTATAGCTACAAGATGATCGATTACACTTGGGATGCAGATGAACGGAATAAATTAACCCTGAGTTTGCGCTATAACTTCTCTACCACCAAGAAGCGTTTTAAATCAAAAAGTTCAAATGACAGCGAGCTACGACGCCTTTAATTTGTTTCATGATTGTGGTAGGAGTACTTGAAGTAAGATAGTTCTAAAAATGTTGCATTTCAGTGTATGTCAGTGATGTAGTGATTTGCAGAATGACGGCTACTAAATTGCGATGGCAACTATGCGCTGAAGCGCTACAGTTAACTGGCCAGTGCGAAGTGCTGGAGATAGATATGACTATATAACTTTCCCTGAAGGGGAAAAGAAGCACAAAGGAGAGTGGAGGCTCGAGCATCTCGCCTGTACGAGGTCGTTGGCTTGATTTGTAGAGGTACGATGTTCGTGTTTAAAATTTATACCCCCGGATTTTTTATTGGTGGTGACACACTGAGCGGAGCGGGAGCTCAGCGAACCCAGCGTTTAATGAGCACGAACAATATGGGCACAGATTTAATTCTTCTCTCATGAGAGCGATTCCACTCTTTTTATCCATATCATACCCTGACCAAAGCCTGACTTAACCCTGCATTATTCCGCCCTTTGCTTGCCTTTTAGTTGCCCTTTCTTCGCCAAAATCCGGCGTAGGGTGGAAAATGGGTAGACGAAGGGCAACTAGAGTACGGATTTGATCAGGGTTAAGTCAGGCTTTGGTCAGGATTAATCCTATGTTTGATCCCTATTTCTCTTTAGAACGCGTAGCATACTGCAAAAGGTAGACACGGTCTCACAAGTGGGTGTAGATTGTTTATAAGGCCCATTTATTGGATACTATTTGTTTGGGAGAGGGGTGTGTTTGCAACAAAAACTATGGTACCAGACTCTTTTCACTATACTGCATTTTTATCTTTTGAGGAAAAATGTACCATTCTTGGTCTTTTTCGTGGTCCATGCGAAATATTAATATGCATTTTATGACATAAGCATACCGATTGTAGAAACCTTTTGCGTTATCGGTTTGGT
>JAONJW010000017.1 GCA_028377305.1 Prolixibacteraceae bacterium
ATATCATACAGCACTCATATTCAAGCAGTAAAGTGTTTTATTAACATGTTGATAAATAAAAAAAGGGACAGCCCGTCAGCTGCCCCCCATGAAATAGGTCAATAACCTAAAACGAATATTTTTATTTTAAGTTTCCATTGATAATGGTCTCATGTTCTGGAATAGGGAAGAAGTAGTTCGCCTCTGTGATCGACTCTGGTGTAAAAGTAGGATCTTCTTTAGCATGATCTTTGTTATACTCTTTTACTTTCTCACGACGTACCATGGTGATCCATGACTTGTTTTCGAAAGCAAACTCCCACATACGCTCTTGCAATACTGCAGCATCGAAAGTTGCTTGATCTGCTTCATCTGCAATAATATTTGCTTCTGCTGCCGATCCCATATAAGCACGGTTTTGAACTTCACGAAGGGCACTATATGCTCTTGCAGTCGGGCCACCATTGGCTAGATTATCTGCTTCTGCTAAGATTAATAGCGCATCTGCATAACGGAATATTGGATAGATAGTGTTGGTGGTAACGTCATTAAATGGTGATCCACCTAAGTCACGATACTTTCCAATCCACACATGTTTTTCACTGCCGTCTAAACAAGGTTTCCATTTCGATTCAGGAAGAGGCTTACCCTTTTTGTTGAATTTGATCACATCATAGATGGTGTGAGCTTTACGGTTGTCATTAGGAAAATTGTTATAGAATTCTGTTTCTACCAAATAGTCTTTCCATCCTCCCTCTTCAGCTCCACGGAATCCTTTTCCACCATAAGCTCCTTTATCGCGTCCAAGGTTGTAGCTACCTAAGAAACAGAAGATATGTTCAGCATTTCTGTCTAAACGATGCTCAGACTTCCATAGGTCAGCAAAGTTATCATATAGCATGTTCTGCCCACTGTTAATCACTTCTGCTGCTGCATCTGCAGCTTTTTGGTAATACTCTTTTCCTAGATTCAGCGGGTATCCAGCCATGTTCATATATACATATGCTTTCAGCATACGTACAGCATTTAGGTTTGCACGACTTACGGTACGAACCTCAGGAAGGATTTTTGCAGCCTCTAGGTCTTGAAGGATAAAGTCGTAAACCTCTTGATCTGTAGCCATTTTTACTTGGCGAGCCTCTGTTCCATTCATTAATTTCTCAACAATAGCACCCTTACCAAAGTAGCTCACCACATTATAATATGCAAGTGCTCTTAAGAAATGAACCTCTGCAATGTACATCTGTTTGGTGTCCTTATCCATTGGGATTTGATCGATCAAATCTTGACTCATAAGGATGGTGTTTGCAGCACCAATAGCACGGTACATCGCTTTCCAGAAATTCTCAATATCAGGGTTGTTTACCGACACTTCAAAGTCGTCGAACTCTAATATTCGTTGCTTATTGGATCCTCTTAATGAGGTCAGGGCAGGATCGCCAGCATTTAATGAGAAACCTCGTCCACTAAGACCCCCGAAACGAGTATTGTCTTTAAAAATATAGTTATATATAGGAGGTATAGCACTAGCTAACTCATTCTCTGTTTGAAAAAAGGTTTCTGTTAGGGTTACAAATTTTGTATCTTCCTCTAGCATATCACAACTAGTGAATCCTCCGCCAAGTATGGAAGCTCCTAAAACAAGAGCTATTATTTTTTTCTTCATCACTATCAACTTTTTTGATCTAATTAATTAAGCTTTTCTTAGAAACTTATATTTACACCTAGATTCCAAACTCTTGCGGTAGGATACGGTGCAACATCATAACCTGGAGTCATATCAGACGTTCCACTACTTACCTCAGGATCATATCCTGTATAGTTCGTAAATACAAACGCATTCTGAAGTGACCCATACAGTCTTAATCTTGAGATACCAAGACTCTTCAATGCATTAGGAGAAAGACTGTAACCAAGGGTTATATTTTTAAGTCTGATGAAAGATGCATCTTCGATAAACATAGATGATAAAGCTTGATCTTTGGCTCTATTGGAAGGCCCCATTGCAGGAATGTTGGTATTCTCATTCTCTGGAGTCCAACGATTCAAAATGTCTGGATCAACAGGATCTGTATTGGCAACCCCCATTGCTCTAGCCTTCACATAATTGAATACCTGTTGACCTAATGTAGCAGTGAACATCACGGACATATCAAAATTCTTGTATGAGAAGTTGTTTGAGAACCCTAAATACCAATCTGGAGTAGCATTTCCAATGATGGTTTTATCGGCAGTAGTAATTTTCCCATCTTCGTTGGTATCTGCAAATCGAGGATCTCCAGGCTTAGCACCAAAACTCTTAGCCTCCTCCGCTTGATTGGATTTCCATACTCCTAAATAATCGAATCCATAAAATTCACCTGTTGGACGTCCTATAATAGCTTTTGAGATCAGTCCCGAAGATCTAGAAAATGGGATTTCATCTAAGCCATCTAAACTCATCAACTCTTGCACATTACGAGTTGCAGTGAAGGTTCCATTATAGTTGAAATCTCTTTTCCCTAAGTTCACTCCCAATGAAAGATCAATTCCTTGATTTTGTAGTACGCCTAAGTTCTTAAGCTCCTTAGCAAAACCTGACACGTAAGGTACATCAATAGAGAGGATAAGATCTGTGGTCTCCTTAAAATAGTAGTCCGCAGTAATATTGAATAGACCATCTAATACAGATAGGTCAACCCCTAAGTTTGTTTGTGCAGTGGTCTCCCATGAAAGTTCTGGGCTGTCATAATATACTACTGCCATTCCAATATTCTTATTCTCACCATCAAAAGCGTAGTCTGCTCCTGGTTTTATTAAAGAACGAGAACGGTATGGGCTTGTTGCCTGGCTACCTGTTTGACCATATCCCACACGTAGTTTAAAGTTATCGATCACATCTGAATCTGCAAGGAATCCTTCTTCTGAGATCCTCCATGCGAAAGAGGCACTTGGGAAATATCCCCATTTGTGATTTTTTGCAAATTTAGATGAACCATCTGCACGAATAGACCCAGTAAACATGTACTTACCTTTAAAGCTATAGTTTGCACGAGCAAGATAAGATACCAATCCCCATCGGTTCGTAAAGTTCGTGCTGTAACTATTTGCAAGTCCAGCATAGCTAAGATCATAATACCCTCGGTTAAGGAAGAAATCGCTTGCACTGAATCCGTTAGAGTTGGACTCTGAACCGTTCAACTCATTTACAAGAGTTACATTCAGGCTATGATCTCCTATCGTATTGATATAGCTTAACATATTAGTATTCTGCCAAGTTTTTTTGTAGCTATTAGATGCATTTCCTTTCTCACGTCCTCTACCGCTGTAGGTATATTTGTTGTTAAACCCATAGTTATTGGAGTTATCCATTGAATATCCACCAGAAACAGAGAGGGTTAAATGTTTTGTTAGTTGATAACTCAACGAAGCATTAATTGTTGAATTAGTTCTTTCCCCCTGCCTATTGTTCTCGTTAATATCCGCTATCGGATTATTCACTGTTGGGAATTGAGAAACAGTGTACTCTCCATTCACATCATAGATAGGTAGGGTTGGCTCAAATACCAATGCATCAGTTGGAGGAGTTCCACTTGGCCATACTAGACTATACTTCTGTTGCTCTGTCTTATATCCACTCAAGTTCGCTTTAAACTTCATCTTTTCCGATAGATCTGCTTCAAAATTCATACGATAATTCATACGATTATAGTTTGAATTTTTCATGATTCCATCTTGATCTAGATATTGTCCTGAGAATAGAAAGCGCATCTTTTCCGTCCCTCCCGATAAAGACAAGCTGTGGTTTTGAACAGGTGCATTGGTGTAGATCTCATCTTGCCAATTATGACCACCTTTTTTACGGAACATATCAATTTCCTCTTGCGTATATTTTGGGCCCATTTTAAAGGCTGCTTTCTTCGCATTTACAACCTCAGCATAAGTGGCTGCATCTAAAACATCCAGCTTTTTTGCAATCGACTGCTGTCCATAATAACCATCATAGTTAATCTTAAAACCTCCTGCTTTACCAGACTTGGTAGTAACAAGGATTACCCCATTGGCTCCACGAGAACCATAGATAGCAGTAGCCGATGCATCTTTCAGCACCTCAAGACTCTCAATATCGTTAGGGTTAAGTTCCTTTAAAGATCCTCCTGCAAAACCATCAATAACAACCAGAGGGTTGTTGTTTCCTTTTAAGGAGTTTCCTCCTCGAATACGAATTTTAATGTCCCCACCTGGTGCACCACTATTGGTTGATACGGTTACTCCTGCCATCTTACCTTGAAGCGCTTCGTTTACCGTAGAGGTGTTGGCTTTAACAATATCTTCTGATTTTACTCCAACGGTTGCTCCAGTAATATCGCTCTTCTTCATGACCCCATAACCAACAGCAACAACTTCGTTCAAAGAGATCGCACTCTCCTCTAATGTTACATCTACTTTCGTTTTACCAGCCACTGCAATTTCTTGCGTGGTAAAACCAACGTATGAGAACTTAAGAATAGGTTTTTCTATGCCTTTTATGTTTAAACTATAGTTACCATCAAAGTCGGTTATGGTTCCTGTATTCGTTCCACTAACTACGATAGTTACTCCGGGTAGTTTTTCACCTTTAGCATCATTTACGCTACCAGTAACTGTAATACTTTGTGCGAAAACACTCCCTCCGATGAAAAAGAACAATAGTAACATCGTTCCCATAAAGAGTCTTCGATGCATGGCATGATTTCCTTGTTTCATAATCATAAGTAAGTTTATATAATAAGTAAGTTTATTGATCTCACATCCATAACATAAGTTCTGTGTTTCATTTTAATTAAATATACAACAACACAAACAGATCATTACAGAACAGTTATGACAACAACAATCTGTATTGGACCCTATATCAATATATTTCAATCTAAAACAAATCACACAGATGTGATACTGAACAATAATAATACATTTCTCTAAGAACCAATGTGCTTAAATTAACACTTATATATAATTTTTACTACAAAATTGTACACCTATAGAGCTTATCCATATGGAGGATGAGAATCTCCTTTTTTATGTATACACATATATTATTCGCACTACAGAATGGAGAGAATTGGAGCACATACAACATAAGAAGCTTGATAACAATATCATAAGACAGACATAGGGATAAAAAGTAAGATATAGGGAGCATGAACAAAAAAGAAAAGGGTGCCTTTTAAAAGACACCCTCCATATATATTTACAATCTATCAATTAACCTATTTTAGGTTTGGATTGATCAATGTTTCATGAGCTGGTATAGGGAAAAATGAAACTTCCTCTTCATTAATCGCGTTTGGATCAAATCCATCAGACTCAGATGCGTGATCTTTATTGAATTTTTTGATCAATTGACGACGAACCATAGTGATCCACGTTTTATTCTCAAAAGCAAACTCCCAATTTCTCTCTGCAAGTACGATTTCGTCGAAAGTTGTTTGATCTACACCATCGGCAATAATATTTGCAGCAGCAGGTGTTCCATCGTATGCACGATGTTGAATTAGACGTAACGCCTCATAAGCACGAGGTGTAGGTCCTCCATTTGCTAGGTTGTCTGCTTCTGCCAATAGAAGCAATGCATCCGCTAGACGGAAAACAGAGAATAATCCATTAGATCCAACATCTTTCCATGGTGCACCACCTAGATCACGATATTTTCCGACCCACATGTGCTTCTCTTTCCCATCTAAACATGACTTCCATTTTGCTTCAGGAAGCAATTTTCCTTTTTTGTCATATTTGATCACACTATAAATAGATGCATCACGACGACTATCATTAGGGAAGTTGTTATAGAAATCCGTTTCTACTACATAGTCTCTCCATCCTCCTTCTTCTGTTCCACGAAGTGCTTTACCACCATAAACTCCTTGGCTTCTGTTAGCAGTAAAGTTTCCGAAGAAAGAGAAAATATGTTCTTTTCCACGATCTAAACGACGACCATAATTCCATAGATCAGAATAGTTGTCATACAATGTGTACAAACCGCTATTTACAACCTCAGCTGCTAAGTCTGCCGCTTTTTGATAATATTCCTGACCAAGATTTAGTGGATATCCAGCCATGTTCATATATACATATGCTTCCAACATTTTCACAGCATCAGCTGTAGGACGAGCAATATCAGTCTGTTTTGCTGGTAATTTTTTTGCAATTGCTAGATCTTCTAAAATTAACTTATAGATATCTTGAGCAGAAGAGATTCTTGTCAATTGAGCTTGTTCACCACGAAGAAGTTCTTTTACGATAGGACCTTGACCCCAATAACTAACCACGTTATAGTATGCATAGGCACGCATAAAATGCACTTCAGCCAATAATGCGTTAGCATAATCTAGATCTTCACCTGGAAGCTGAAGGATACGATCTGTAGCTCCAATGATATTGTTTGCCACGCCGATAGCTCTATACAATGATTTCCAAACAGCCTCAATATCTGCATTTCTATCAGAAACAGCTAGATCATCAAATTCGATCATTCTCTGTTTGTTAAGACCTCTTACAGCTGTCAGTGCAGGATCACCACAATTTAAAGAGAAACCACGACCATTAAGACCTCCTAAACGGTTATCGTCTTTAAACAAATAGTTATAGATTGGTGTTACTGCTAGTTCAAGTTCCTTAATTGTTCTGAAATAAGTATCAGACTCAACGATCACAGAACGATCTTCCTCTAGAAAGTCACAACTCTGAAAACATGTTCCAAGTGACAGCACAGCAAGAGCTGCTACAATTATATTTTGTTTCATAATATTTTATCCAATTAATGTTACAACTAGAATGAGATGTTAACTCCTAAGTTCCAAACTGTTGATGATGGATAAGGAGCATTATCAAATCCTGGCATCATATCATCTGTTGAGCTACTTACCTCCGGATCGTACCCTTTGTAATTAGTAAGGGTAAACGCATTCTGTAAAGAACCGTACACTCTAAGGCTCTTCACTCCTATCGATTTAATCATGTTAGGATTGAAAGTATAACCTAAGGTTACATTCTTAAGGCGTAAGAATGAAGCATCTTCAATAAATTGAGATGAAAGAGTTTGTTCTGATACTTTTGCAGCTTTTGCAGAAGATCCGAAAGATGCAATATCCGTATTTTCATTCTCCGGAGTCCAGCGATTAAGGATATCCGGACTAACAGCATCTGCTCCAGCTAAACCTAACGTTTTTGCTCTCACATAGTTGTATACTTCATTTCCTACAGAAGCCGTAAACATTAAAGAAAGATCAAGGCCTTTGTATGAGAAGTTGTTAGAGAAACCAAACGTCCAATCAGGCATTGCATTACCAACCACAGTAATATCAGAAGAGTTGATAACTCCATCTTCTACAATATCTTTAAACTTAGCATCTCCTGGTTTAGCACCAAAAACTTTAGCTTGTTCAGCCTCAGAGGTTTTCCATACTCCTTCATACTGATAACCAAAGTATTGTCCCATAGGACGATCCACTTGAAGAATCGAAGTCATTTTAGAAGCACTGATAAAGATCATTTCTGATTGATCTCCAAGATCTAGTATCTTCGAAACATTCTTATTGGCAGTAAGTGTTCCATTATACTTAAAGTCATTAGATCCTAAATTAACTCCCAAAGATAAATCTACACCTTTGTTCTC
The DNA here is from genome assembly GCA_028377305.1 of Prolixibacteraceae bacterium. Taxonomy (GTDB): domain Bacteria; phylum Bacteroidota; class Bacteroidia; order Bacteroidales; family Prolixibacteraceae; genus Halosquirtibacter. Next base: position 7,613 of record JAONJW010000017.1, read on the forward strand.
AAGTGATCCGACATTACGTAATTCTTTAGAAAAACCAGAGTAATAAGGTACATTAACCTGAAGTAATAGATCTTGAGTCTTTTTATAATAAAGATCTCCGGTGAAATTAATTCTACCATCCAATAGTGCTAGATCAACCCCAGTATTGAATTGAGATGTTGTTTCCCACGATAGCTTAGGGCTATCTAAATATTTAGGATATACACCCACTTTACTATTAGCGCCATCAAGAGAGTAGTTTCCACCTACATTCATAATTGCGATAGAACGATAAGGAGGAGAAGCTTGGCTACCAGTGGTACCATAACTTGCACGAAGCTTAAGGTTACTAATAGTGTTATTATCTTTCAGAAAACCTTCTTCTTTTACTCTCCAAGCAAGAGATGCTGAAGGGAAGTAACCCCACTTAGCATTTTTAGCAAACTTCGATGCACCATCAGCACGTAGTGAAGCAGTAACAAGATATTTTCCTTTGAAACTATAATTTGCACGACCTAAATATGACATCAAGCTCCATTGATTTATAAAAGAACTTGAAAGTGTTCCTGGAACAGCTCCAAATTGGAACATATAGTATCCTCTATTTAGATCAAACTGTGAAGTTCCTGCACTAACAGTGCTCCCCTTCATACTACTCTGTTCATTTACCAAGGTAATATTCAGGTTGTGGTCACCAAAAGTATCAATATATGATAACATATTAGTATTCTGCCAGAAAGAGGAGCTTGTATTACTAGCATTTCCTCTACCCCCACCTGTACCATAGTAAAGTGCATCACTATTAAATCGTTTTACTGAAGAGTCCACATTAATGAAGCCACCAGATACAGTAAAAGTGATTTTGTCTGTAATGTTATAGGCCAAAGACGCATTCAAAGTTGCACTGGTGCGCTCTTTCATTGAGTTCAACTCATTCACATCGGCAATTGGATTGTTTACCGTGCTAAACGAAGACTCAGTATAGCTTCCATTTGTATATGCAGGTAGTGTAGGTTCAAATAGAAGAGCATCCATTGGAGGCGTTCCATTAGGCCACTTAAGTGCATATGCCTTTTCCTTCGATTTAAACCCACTAACAATCACCTTTAACTTTAACTTCTCAGATAGTTGAGACGCAAAATTTAGACGGTAATTATATCTATTGTAATTAGAATTTTTCATGATACCATCTTGGTCAAGATACTGACCTGAGAAAAGATAGGTTGACTTCTCTGTTCCACCAGATATAGAGACATCATGATTTTGTATTGGTGCAGTTACATACACCTCATCTTGCCAGTTTGTACCACCTGTTTTTCTAAAATCTGCGATTTGATCTTCCGTATATGGTACTTTTACACCGAATGCTGATCTCTTAGCATTTACTTGTTCAGCATAAGATGCAGCATCCATAACATCAAGTTTCTTAGAAATACTTTGCTGTCCATAGTATCCATTATAAGAGACTTTAACCTCTCCTTTTTTACCAGATTTTGTTGTTACAAGGATTACTCCATTTGCTCCACGTGATCCATATATTGCAGTAGCCGAAGCATCTTTAAGTACTTCAATACTTTCAATATCATTGGCATTGATCTCTTTTAAAGACCCGCCGGCAAAACCATCGATTACTACAAGAGGTGCATTACCACCAGTAATAGAGTTGTTTCCTCTGATTCGTATTGTTAAATCACCACCTGGGGCGCCACTATTAGACGACACACTTACCCCTGCCATTTTTCCTTGAAGGGCTTCATTTACTGAAGAAGTGTTGGCTCTTAGAATATCATCTGACTTAATACCGACAGTAGCTCCTGTAACATCACTCTTTTTCATCACACCATACCCTACTGCAACAACTTCATTCAATGCGATTGCACTCTCTTTTAGTGTTATGTCTATCTTAGTTTTACCACTCACGGTAACTTCTTGTGAAGTAAAACCAACATACGAGAATTTAAGTACTGGACTTGTTTGCTCTTTAATGTTGATCAAGTAATTACCATCAAAATCGGTAATCGTTCCCATTGTAGTTCCTTTAACAAGAACAGTAACGCCAGGAAGTGCTGCTCCTTCTGCATCTTTCACTGTACCTGTCACCTTCAACTGCTGTGCCATTGCTTTTCCTCCTACAAAAGAAAGCAACAACAACATCGTTCCCATAAAGAGTCTACGATGCCAAGCTTGATTCACTTGTTTCATAATCTATCGTTAGTTTTCATTACTACTAAACTACTTTCTTTGAAAAATAAAATGAGAATAGTTATATCCATAAACTAATGCTCACTTTAATAAAGTAGCTAGTGTGTTAAAAATTCGTATTATATCTCATCTAAGTAGAATAATAGTCCTTTTCACTCTCAATTCACAATTAAGGCAATATCTAAGATATCAACCACTTACAAGTGCACAAGAGATTCAAGTAGACCATTATTACAATGGTATTGATGAGTGTTTCAAAACTATACAATCGAATTTACACTTATAATATATATGTTAATAATGAACAATAGTACCACATTATGTGAACTATAACAACCGTTTGATTAAACATATTAAGTTTATATTTTACATTACAACCTTGTTCGAACGATTTTATTCACTCTATTTCACACAAATAGACCTTATTACATAACTATAAACTTATATATTATAATACCAGAAGAGATAAAAAAAAACCCTTATCGCATATATGCGATAAGGGTTACTTAGAAACAGTGAAACTGATCTATCTGTTGATGCTGGTTTTAATGATCTGGATCTGGGTCCACATCAAGATTTGGATTCAATGAAGATTCTCTTTCAGGAATTGGTGCATAAAAACGTTCAGGAGTGATTGAATTGGGATCGAACCCAACCTCTTCATCTGCATGATTTATATTTGTCTCTTTTACACGCTCTCTTCTGACATTGTCATTCCACGTCTTATTCTCGAAAGCAAACTCCCACGCTCTCTCTTGCAGAACTGCTCGATCAAATGTTGTCTGATCTGCACCTTCTGCTAACATCAAATCTTCAGCTGGTGTATCTAAATAAGCACGATTTTGAATTTGGTGAAGTGCAAAATATGCTTCTGCAGTAGGTCCACCATTAGCCATGTTTGTTGCTTCAGCAAAAACTAGAAGTGCATCAGCAAAACGGAAAATTGGATAGATTGCATTGGAAGTTGCTTCATTCCAATTTGCACCACCTAGATCTCTATATTTTCCAATCCAAGTGTGCTTCTCCTTAGCTTCGATTGCAGCCTTCCAGTTCTCTTCTGGTAACTCTTTCCCTTTATTGTTATACATGATAGTATCATATATAGTGACATTTAAGCGATTATCTTTGGGAAAGTTTCTATAAAATTCATTGGTAACGACTAAATCTTTCCATCCACCTTCTTCAGTACCACGGAACGATTTGTTTCCATATGATCCATAATTTCGTCCTGAATTAAAATCAGGATAGAATGCAAAAATATGCTCTTTAGAAAATCGGTTATCATATCTCCAAAGATCTTCATAGTTTGCCTCAAGTTGGTGGTCGCCAGCTTCCATAACTAATTTTGCCTGATCTGCAGCCATCTGGTAGTACTCAACTCCTTTATGTAAAGGGTAACCAGCCATATTTAGATAAACATATGACTTCAACATTCTTACCGCATCCAAATTGGCTCTGGCTTTATCATCTTTCTGGTATGAATAAAGGTCTCCTGCTTTATCAAGGTCAGAAAGAATAAAAGTAAACACATCTTCAAGAGACGATTTAAAAACATTAGAGGCCTCTGTTCCATTAAGGTTTTTGGTAATAATTGGCACCTCTTTCCAATATATTGCTAAATTGTAGTAAGCAAAGGCTCTTAAGAAATACACCTCAGATATATAAGATTTTCTAAGATTATCATCCATTGGAATCTCTTGAATACGATCAATATTCTCGATCACATTATTGGCAGCACTTACGCCTCTATAAAGAGCATACCACAATTTCTCCACATCAGGGTTTTGAGTTGATACATTAAAGTTATCAAATTCAAGTAGACGTTGCTTGTTCAGACCTCTCGGAGAGGTTAATGCTTGATCACCTGAATTAACAGTATATCCAAAAGTAACCAATCCTCCCGTACGGGCATTGTTCTTGAAGATATAGGTATATATCGGTGTAATTGCAGCCTCTAACTCCTCTTGCGTCTTGAAAAAGTTGTCAGGTGTCAACTGGGTTGAAAGATCTTCTTCCAGGAAATTACAACTTGTGAATGAACCTATCAGCACCATGCAAGATAAGGCTAAACTAATAATATTCTTTTTCATAACTCTCTATATAATAAATCGTTAATCTATATCGTTTATAATTAGAAACTAATATTTACACCAAGGCTACCAACTCTTGCCATAGGGAATGGCGCTGTATCATAACCAGGAGTCTTGTCACTACCACCGTTACTAACCTCAGGATCGTATCCTTTGTATTTAGTAAGAGTGAAAAGGTTCTGACCTTGCGCATAAACACGAATAGAGCTAAATAATGCTTTTGGCTTCTTCGTGACGAAAGTATAACCAATCGTAAGATTCTTGAGTCTTAAGAATGAGCCATCTTCAATGAAACGAGAAGACTCTACTTGATAAGCATTATTTTCAGCATTTGTACTACTAAAGCCAGGTATATCAGTATCTTCATTATCGGGTGTCCAACGGTTCAAAATATCAGTGCTAGTTGCATCTGTATTTGCTACTCCCATCATCCTTGCATCCACTCCATTATAAATCTCATTTCCAATGGACGCAGTAAACAATACAGACATATCCCAGTTTTTATAGGAGAAGTTGTTTGAAAAACCAAACTGCCAAGTAGGAAGTGCATTCCCAATCACTTGTCTATCGTCAGAGTTGATCTTCCCATCGCTATTAAGGTCGTTGAATTTGGCATCTCCCGGGACTGCACCGTATACAGCAGCAGCATCGGCTTCAGACGATTTCCAAACTCCGTCATACTTGTAACCATAGAAATTACCAAATGGACTACCAGGCTCAAGAATTGTGTTCATATCCCCATTGTCATATAAAATATTGTCTGCATCATTTATGTCAATGATATTAGATTTGTTTGTAGAGGCTGTTAAGGTACCATTCCACTTAAAATCGTTCTCTCCTAAGTTCATACCAATAGATAGATCCCATCCCCTGTTACTTAAAGAACCAACATTACGAAGCTCTGTTTTGAAACCCGAATAGTTGGGAACTGGAACATCTAGCAATAGATCTGTTGTGGTCTTACTATAGTAATCAACACTAAAATTTACTTTCCCTTCAAAAAACCCGATGTCTGTACCAACATTAAACTGAGAAGTAGTCTCCCAAGTTAAATTAGGATTATCGAAACGATCTAATACGATACCAACAGAGTTTTCTGAACCATCTATCGGATAATTAACCCCTGGGTTCATTACTGCATAAGACTGATAAGGGCTAATTGCCTGATTACCTGTCACACCATAACTTACTCTCAACTTCCAATTGCTCACCGCCTCAACATCCTGCATAAACGACTCTTGTTTCACTCTCCATGCCACAGAAGCACTTGGAAAGTATCCCCATTTCTGATTCTGAGCAAATTTAGAAGAGCCATCAGCACGGATCGCCGCTGTAACAAGATATTTATCCTTATATGAATAGTTTACACGAGTTAGGAATGACATCAATGAAGACTCAGAAACAGAAGACCTAGGGTTAATACTATTAGCACCCAATGAAATATCATTAGATCCAACGTTCACATCAAAGTCGGTCACTGTTGTACCATTGCTTCTACTCTTGTATCCAAATTGCTCATTTACAAAGGTTACATTCAATCTATGATCATCAAACGAGTCGATGTATGTCAACATATTGGTATTCTGCCAAGAGCTGTTCCATGAATTTGAGATAGATGCTTTACCATTATTACCACGCCCTGAATAGGTATATTTACTATCGTAACGGTAACTATCTGAAGACTTCTTTGATGTACCACCAATCACTTTAAATGTCAACTTTGGTGTAATAGCATAAGCAAAAGATACATTCAAATCGACACCATCTCTCTTTGAGAGTGCATCTAACTGCTCGTAATCAGCAATTGGATTATTTACGGTCGAGAATTCTGATTCAGTATACTCTCCATTCTCATCAAATGCTGGATTGGTAGGTTCAAAACTCAATGCATCCATTGAGATACTACCATTTGGATAGTTAAGATTGTATGAATTACTGTTTGATTGGAAACCAGATATACGAGTTGTCATTGTCAGTTTCTCTGAAAGCTCAGTCTCAAGATTTGCTCTATAAGAAAGACGATCATAATTCGAATTTTTAATAATCCCTTCTTGATCAAGATATTGTGCAGAAACTAGAAAACGTGTCTTTTCAGATCCACCAGAAACAGACATGTCGTGGCTCTGCATCATCGCTGTCTGATAAATTTCATCTTGCCAATCTGTTCCTCCATTAGCTAAGTAGCCATCTATCTCGTCATCACTATATTTTGGACTACCACCTTCTGAAATACGTTTTTCATTTACAACAGAGGCATAAGTAGCTGCATCTAACACATCCATCTTCTTTGAGATACTTTGGACTCCCATATAGCCATTATAGCTCACCTTTGTTTCTCCAGATTTACCAGCCTTTGTTGTTACAAGAATTACTCCATTTGCACCTCTAGAACCATAAATAGCAGTAGAAGAAGCATCTTTCAACACCTCAATCGAAGCAATATCATTAGGGTTGAGCTCCTTCAAGCTTCCCCCAATAATTCCATCAATTACAACTAGAGGATCATTGCTTCCATTAATAGAATTGGCTCCACGTATACGTATTTTCAAATCTCCTCCAGGTGCCCCACTGTTCGAACTAATCGCAACACCCGACATCCGTCCTTGTAGTGCTTCGTTTACAGAAGATGTGTTTGCTTTCACCACATCTGCAGCCTTAACTCCTGCAGTAGACCCCGTAACATCGCTTTTCCTCATCACACCATAACCAACGGCAACCACCTCATTTAGAGCTATTGCACTTTCATTTAAAGTGATAGTAAAGCTTGTTTTTCCATCGACTGGTACTTTCTCTGTTTGAAAACCAACAAAAGAGAAACTTAATACTGCTCCTTGTACATTCTCTGCTTTAAGTACAAAATTCCCATCAAAATCAGTGATAGTCCCTTTGTTTGTACCATCTAATAAGACGGTTACACCAGGTAAAGGCTGTTTTGTATTGTCATAAACAGTTCCTTTAAGTTGTGTGTTCTGTGCAAAGACTACTCCATGTAATAACATGATAAGTAGAAAAAATGCACCCTTTTTAAGCATATTGAACTGCTTACATGAATTCAACTGTCTCATTTACGTTTGGGTTTTATTGTAAGTTAATCTTAACTCTATATGCCACCATCTATAATGACATCGTATTATTAGTACGGTCTATCTATTTATCTCTTCATCTTAGTCGAGAAAAATCACATTCCCGTTATTTACATTCATCAAGTTCTCATAAACCTCAGTCAAGGACACACTCTAAGTTTTTCCATAAACAAAACCACAATAAATTCATCGTCAGTATATCTCAGTAATTATTATGATCCGCGAAATGTATTACATGACATGCTCATTACTGATTTTTCATATAGAGCTACGGATTTATAATACAGCTCATTATGGTATTCAAAGTGCATACATCTAAATCCATATTTATCAATTAACGAATCAAAACACTTTTATAATTTCAAATCCTATCGTCACATTTGGTTTGTTAAGTCAATATTAACCCAATGCAATATTTTCGTCAACAAAATAGTGCTCATATGAACTATTATTGCACTTTATACGAACTTTAATATGATGTTTAACACCCCTTCACAGAAAAATTGGGCATCAAGCATGATTTGAATTGGAAGATATTATACAATTTGGTTATGAGGAGGTTATGAATTACACTTCTTATGTAAAACATTAAATCACTTAAAACTTTACATCATGTGATTTAATGTTACATATTGCTAATATATACCGTATTTTGACAACCAATAATGAAGTAGGAAAGTTAAAATCATTCATGTGATTGGTTTTTAAGAAGAGCAATGAAACGGTAATAATTTTTGGAAATAAAAAAAGACGCCTTATAATAAAAGCGTCTTATTCATATCATTCGTAACAGAAAGTCTACTCAATAATAAAAGGATCTTCGTACATCTTCAGATCTTTCTTCAATACTGATTTCATCTGACGCACTTTTCTTTTATTGGAACTTGCAATGTTATTCAACTGGTAAGGATCTTTCTTTCTATCGTATAGATATAACTTTTGATCTTTGCCTTGTTCTCGTGACACCACAAATGTATAACGTTCATCCCGAACCCCTCTAATACCACCATTCTTAGGACCAAAGTCCATTTTCATATACCACTGGTGATCTGGACCAGCTTGCTTCCCTTTCCCTAAAATTGCAGGAGTGTAATCTGTTCCCTTTAGATATGCAGGAGTTTTGTCCGTCATCCCTATCAATCCCATTAATGTTGGATAGATATCTAATGATCCAAGCTGATAGTCTACATTTTTCCCTTTGGTAACACCTGGGACTTTAACCATAAAAGGTACTCTCATGGATTCTTCATACCAATTGTTTTTACTTACAGCATCGTGAATTCCAATGCAGTTACCATGATCTGAAGTGAATACAATGATAGTATTATCCTCAATCCCTTTATTCTTAACTTCGTCAAGAATACGACCAAACTGCTCATCTACTCCAGTAATACACGCATAGTAATTCTTAATATTCTTTCTATAGAAATCACCCCATTTTGTTCCTTTGGCTGGGATGTTTGGACGATCACATAGTTTTTCCACATCAATGCCTTCATATATGTCCTTATATTTCTGAGGGACCAAATCATATGGACTATGAGGAGGATTGATACTTACAACTAATGCAAATGGTTTATCCTTATCTCTGTATTTTCCATTTTTATTCTCTATATACTCAATAGCTTTTGTTGCTTCATGTGTTGGGCCCCACTCATTATATATTTTAAAGCCATCACGTGGAGCGTCCGTATCCCAATACATTGGATGCATATGGAAATCATATGTACCATAAGCATGCCAATATCTAAATCCATGACGTCTTGTTGGGGGACACCACTCATTCCACTTAGTATCCCCTTCATTGTTCTTACATTTCACATATGGGGCATATGGGGTATCTAAGTGCCATTTTCCAATATAACCTAAATCATAGCCATTTTGGGATAAAATATCAGACCAACATAGTGCGTCTTCAGGAAGTTCACAACCAAATTTCTCTGTTTTATTATAGCAGTTTAGATATACTTTATTCTTAAACGGGTGCATACCAGAAAAAATCATTGCTCTAGTAGGAGAACAGACAGGATAATTGGCAATTGCTTGACTAAAGTTAACAGATTCTTGTTTAAACTTATCCAAATTAGGTGTTTTAACTAACTCTTCATTTTCAAAACCCATAGCTTGTCCTCTCATCTGGTCTGGAAAGACGAAAATAATATTGGGTTGTTTCTTTTGTGCAATTCCTAAAAAAGGGGAAAGCGATGCTCCAACACAAAGTGTTAGTAAGATAAATGTGGTGAGTTTCATAAAAAAAAGTGTGTGTTATATTTATTAATATTGTCAAATATAATCATATAATCACTCATATCACACATCATACGCAGCTGACAATCAGACAATAAATACAGAACAACTAAGTCTAAGGCTTATTATATAATGAAAATTGAATAGTAAATAGTCCAATTCAAACAGAACGGAACAGCACTATAGATTTAATAATAAGGAAGTTGGTAAAATGATTAAGATCCTACGAAACACTGTTTTTTTATTCGCGTTTAAAGAGAAGATCTTAATATATCTCCAATAAATAGATCAAAAAAAGAGACATTTAACCAAATAAATGTCTCTTATAACCTCAATATATATTAGATTCCTCATTTAATAATAAAAGGATCTCCGTATTTTTTCAAGTCCTTCTTCAAAAGAGAAGTCATCTTTCTAACAACTTTATTGTTCTTGTTTGCAATATTGTTTAACTGATACGGATCTTTCTTTCGATCATAAAGATAAACAGCCTGCCCCTTGTCTTTCTCATTTGCAATAACAAAAGTATAACGATCATCACGGACACCACGAGTTCCTCCCGTCATAGGTCCATAATCCATACGGGTATACCATTGATGACTAGAACTTTTTTGCTTCCCTGCTCCTGTAATTGCAGGGGTGTAGTCTGTACCATTCAAATAAGTTGGAGCTTTATCAGCCATGCCAAGTAAGCCTAAAAGAGTTGGATATATATCCAAAGATCCCAATTGATAGTCTACATCCTTACCATTAGTAACTCCAGGCACTTTAACCATAAAAGGAACTCTCATTGACTCCTCAAACCAGTTATTCTTACTTACTCTATCATGAATTCCAATACAATTTCCATGATCAGACGTAAAAACAATGATGGTATTATCCTCGATGCCTTTACTTTTTAGAGCATCCAAGATACGACCAAATTGCTCATCCACTCCAGTTATACAGGCATAGTAATTCTTAACATTGTCTCTATAGAAATCCCCCCATTTTGTTCCTTTGGCAGGGATATTTGGTCGATCACATAGTTTTTCAATATCCATATTCTTATAGATATCCTTATATTTCTTTGGAACTTGGTCATAAGGGCTATGAGGAGGATTAATACTCACAACTAGTGCAAATGGCTTGTCACTATCTCGTAACGTACCATTCTTATTCTCGATATAATCGATACTCTTAGTTGCCTCATGTGTTGGGCCCCATTCATTATAGATCTTAAACCCATCACGTGTTGCATCCGTATCCCAATACATTGGATTAAGGTGATAATCATAAGTACCGTATGAATACCAATAATCAAACCCATGACGACGATCTGGTTCACACCACTCATTCCATTTCGTCTCACCTTCGTTATTTTTACACTTAATATATGGTGATCGAGGAGAGTCTAAGTGCCATTTTCCAATGTATCCTAGATCATATCCATTTTCAGCAAGGATATCGGACCAGCAAAGGATATCTTTAGGCAGTTCACTTTCAAATTTAGTACTATTACTATTGCAGTTCAATATCACCTTATTTTTGATCGGATGCACTCCAGAAAAGATCATCGCCCTAGTAGGAGAACAAACTGGATAGTTAGCTACCGCCTGGCTGAAATTCACAGACTCTTGCTTAAATTTATCCAAATTAGGCGTCTTTACCAGCTCTTCACCTTCAAAGCCCATCGCTTGACCTCTCATTTGATCTGGGAAGATAAATATTATATTGGGTTGCTTCTTCTGTGCAAAACCAGCAAATGATGAAAGCAATGCCCCTGCACAAAGTGCTTTAGAAACGATCTTCGTTAGTTTCATACTGTTATAGTTTATATTATTAATGTTGAGATTAGTATTGGAATCCCATGATTTTAAAAGCTTTTTTATATCCATAAGGTACTCGACAGTATTCAGAACCAATCGTTTAATAGCAAATTTACATTGTTTTAATTATCTCATTAGAGTATAGAAATTAAATCTCTAATACAGGAAACCATTAGGCTTTAGGACAGAAATCATTGTAATGTAATTGAAGGCACCTATAGAATAGGTGTCAATATAAATACAATCAAAAAGATTTATTTTATAATAAACGGATCTTCAAATTTATTTAAATCCTTCTTTAATAATGTAGTCATTTGACGCACTTTCTTCTTGTTTTTACTTGCGATATTGTCCAACTGATAAGGATCTTTTCGTCTATCAAAAAGGAATACTTCTTGATCTTTGCCCTTTTCATTCGTAATTACGAAAGTATATCGGTTATCTCTAATACCTCTAACTCCATTAACCTTTGAGCCATATTGCATACGAGTATACCATTGATGATCTACTGTTTTCTGCTTTCCTTTACCCGTAATCGCAGGGGTGTAGTCAATTCCCTTCAGGTTACTAGGAATTTTATCTGACATGCCAATCAAACCAAGAAGTGTTGGATATATATCCAGCGAACCCAACTGGTAATCTAAATCTTTACCATTTGTAATCCCTGGCACCTTAACCATAAAAGGAACTCTCATTGCTTCTTCATACCAATTGTTTTTTGCATTTCGTTCATGTATTCCGATACAGTTCCCATGATCTGATGTAAATACAATAATTGTATTGTCTTCTATCCCTTTATCCTTTAACGCTCTTAATATACGACCAAATTGCTCATCAACCCCTGTAATACAAGCATAATAGTTCTTAATATGCTTCCTATAATAGTCGCCCCATTTGGTTCCTTTAGCAGGGATATTAGGTCGATCACATAGCTTTTCAAGATCCAGATCCTTATATACGTCCTTATATTTCTGAGGGACTTTATCATAAGGAGTGTGAGGAGGATTAATACTCACCACTAATGCAAATGGTTTTTCATTTTCACGATATTTGCCATTCTTATTTTCAATATAATCAATCGTCTTTGTCGCCTCATGTGTTGGTCCCCACTCATCATAAATTTTAAATTCATCTCGTGTAGCATCAGTGTCCCAATACATTGGATGTAAATGGTAATCATAGGTACCATATGCATGCCAATACTTAAAGCCGTGACGACGATCAGGAGAACACCATTCATTCCACTTAGTGTCCCCTTGATTATTCTTACACTTAATATATGGTGATCGAGGAGAGTCTAAATGCCATTTCCCAATGTACCCAAGATCATAACCATTCTTTGCAAGAATATCCGACCAACAAAGCACATCTTTAGGAAGTTCACTTCCTAACTTCTCACTCTTATTGTTACAGTTCAATATTACTTTGTTTTTTAAGGGATGAATCCCTGAAAAAACCATTGCTCTAGTAGGAGAGCATACTGGATAATTAGCAATGGCTTGACTGAAATTGACCGACTCTTGTTTGAACTTATCTAGATTTGGTGTTTCCACGAACTCCTCATTTTCAAATCCCATGGCCTGTCCTCTCATCTGGTCAGGGAAGACAAATATGATATTAGGTTGATTGTTTTGCGCAAAACCCGTAAAGCCAGCAAGAAATGCACCGACATACAACGTTTTTCTTATAATTGATTTAAATTTCATATAGTTGTTTGTTTTATAAGGTTACTTAACAATGGTAAAGTTAACCACGAACAAAGACAATATCAGAGAAGATCATACAGTGATAGTCCCAAATTAATAGGAAATAGTACCTTTGGGACGCTAAACAACTGATTCTAAATAGAAACTTTTTCCCTTCTTAATTGTAAATCTAGATAGAAACAATGGCAATCTATATCTTAAAAACAATCTATGATAACAGCACATGAGATATCACTAACAGATATGGTACTTAGAGTCATCATTTCAATGTTAATGGGACTATCAATCGGAATAGAACGAGAAGCAAGTAATCAACCTGCTGGGCTCAGAACACATACATTAATATGTGTAGGGGCCACCTTAATAATGTTAGTGTCTATTTATATTCCACAAATGTATCACGGCGTTTATGAACTTGATCCAACTCGAATTGCAGCACAGGTGGTTACGGGAATTGGATTCGTAGGTGCAGGTGCAATTATCAAAATGGGGACTAATATAAGAGGGTTAACAACTGCTGCAACAATATGGGGTACGGGTGCTATCGGACTAGCAATTGGAGCTGGAATGTATGAAATCGCATGGGTCACCACAGCCGTAGTACTACTAGTTCTTATCCTCTTTAATATCGTTGAGAAGAGATTATTTGCTCCCTCTCCTGTAAAAAAGATAATTATTGAGTCTCATCAATCTAAAGAGATAAAGAATGAGATTATTCAACATTTAACGACCAACAAGATTAAAGTTCTTTCTGTTAATATGGATGTTAGGTACGAACCTTATACAATTACCTACGATCTGTTGATTAAACTACATAACAAAACAGATCTATTTGTTCTGCAGCAATCACTTAAAGCGATAGATCCTTCTATTACACATCTACGATTTTTTGAGGTGTAATCCTAAACAGATCTCTTCTACAACTGCTCTTTAATCCAATACCAATCATTTGTAATAGACAAAAGATAATCTGAATCTTTCACTTCCGAACCACTTAGTTCATCATCGGTAAAATAGATGGTTGGAATTCCCATTGCCAATGCACCTTTCACATCTGCTTCTAAAGAGTCACCAATCATTATCGCATCAGATTTTCGTGTGTTAGCACACGAAAGTGCATATTGAAATATTTTAGAAGAAGGCTTCGGTGCCCCAACCTCTTCAGAGATTACAACATGGTCCACAAACTGGTCTATTTTACTAGTGTATAATTTCTTTCTTTGTACACTACAAAATCCATTTGTTATCAGAACAATATGATACTTCCCACTAGCATATTCTAGAAACTCCCAAGCCCCAGGCAAAAGTTTAGACTGCAATGGCATTAATTCTAGATAACTATTATTAAGTCTTAATCCCAAGCCTTTGGCTTTGGGTAGAACCTGTGCGAAAGTATCTTCAAATCGACCGATAATTAGTTTCTCCTTATCTATTTCTCTATTACGATACTTCTCCCAATAGCTTGTATTGACTTTTTCATATGCTTCGAAGAACAAGTCATAATCTTCTACCCATTCAAGAATATTAAGATGCTCCATTGCTTGTTTTAACGCGACCTTTGAATTCGACTCGAAATCCCACAAGGTATGATCTAAATCGATCAATAAAGTTTTAGTAGTAGTTGGCTTGATAAACATAACTATTTCTTTATTAGTTGTGTTAAGAATGTTTGTATAATCCTATCTCTACAAACAGGATCAAAGAATGTAAGATTTATATAGTAGCTTGTATCATCTCCATCAATCTGAAACCATAAAATTGTCTTTATTCCAAATAAATGGTTCTTTATAAAAAGGTTGTTGATCGTATTATTCTCTAATACATACTCACGAACATTCTTTTTAAATGACTCTTTTTGGGAAACCTCTACACTGCTATCATGAACAAAGAAATCTATTTGATCTGGCTCCATATAGAAGTACAAAATGATATCAGACACCAACAATAGTGCAAGCCAGATTGTATAGCTATATTGGTGAAATAAAAGAAACATAATAGTGATCAGCAGATAGACAACCATCGTTCCTCGGAATAGTCCATAAATTGACTTTTGTGCAATCTTATTTGATATTTTCATTGCTTCTTGTTCTTAATTAAATCTCAATATACACAAACCTATGTTATCATTAATATATTTTTTCGTATAAATTAACGCTGTAATCACATATAAAAAGACCAAATCGTTACGATTTGTATTAATTTTGTAGAACACATTAATTTATCAAAAGAGATATGATAAAAGAGGCAAAACTATATTCAGACGTTGTCATCACGAACCAGGTCGTTGATGAAATGAAAGATCTGCTTTCACATTACGAAAATAGATCAATTTTTGTATTTACAGATATAAATACTACTAACTTTTGTTTACCAATATTTTCAGACCTCTTTTCTCAATATCCTATCTCTTATTACGAGATGCAACCTGGGGAGGATAATAAATCTCTTGAAACAGTCATCGAAATGTGGAACTTTCTTGGATCCAATGGAGCCGACAGAAAATCTCTTGTTATTCAAATTGGAGGAGGACTATTGACAGACATAGGAGGATTTGCAGCATCCACTTTCAAACGAGGGATGGATTTTGTTAATATTCCTACAACACTTCTTTCGCAAGTAGATGCATCTGTTGGGGGTAAGACTGGGTTCAACTACCATGGGTTAAAAAATGAGATTGGTGTTATTCATCAACCCAATAAAGTTATTATCGACCCTATATTCCTAAAAACACTTGATCGTACACATCTGATCTCCGGATATGGTGAAATGCTAAAACATGGTTTCATTTTTGATAAAGCACATCTTAATGAATTATTTGATATCGACATCCTAAATATTCAATCGAAGGATCTAACGACGATGATCCAACGAAGCATAGAGATCAAAGATCATTTTGTACATATTGACCCTAACGAAAAAGGAATCCGTAAATCATTAAATTTTGGACATACAATTGGACATGCCCTTGAAAGTCTTTTTATAGAGCATCACGTTCATCCACAACACGGATACGCTGTAGCATGGGGAATGATCGCAGAACTTTACCTTTCACATTTAAAAAAAGCACTCCCCTTAGAAACCGTCGATCGTTACACCGATAAGATAATTAAAGTATTTGGAACTCCTCCGATAAGGATCAATGAATCTGAGCACAATAAACTGATGCTGTGGGTAGCAAAAGACAAGAAGAATGAAGGAAATAAAGTCAACTTTACGCTTCTTTCTAAAATCGGTGCTTTTTGCATTAACCAAGGAGCTAAACCCAATGAAGTGATAGAGTCTATTGTATATCTAACAGAAAAAACGAATATCCAACATGAAATATAGTATTGACAAACAAGATAGAAATCTTTTAGGAACATTAACACTTCCAGCCTCTAAAAGTATTTGTAATAGAGCTCTAATCATCAATGCACTCTCTTCATCACCCATCTATATTGAGAATATATCTGAGAGTGATGACACCAAAGTAATGCTCAAAGCACTCTCTTTTGATAATAATACAGTAGATATTGGACACGCAGGTACTGCAATGCGCTTTCTTACAGCCTTTTTCTCTCAGAAAGAAGGAGAATGGATTATGACAGGTTCTACTAGAATGAAAGAGCGTCCTATTGGCGTATTAGTTGATACTCTACGCGAGATGGGCGCCGATATTCAATATTTGGATAAAGAGGGCTACCCTCCTCTTCAAATTAAAGGAAAGAAACTACAAGGAGGAGAACTATCATTAGATGGTAGTGTTAGTAGTCAGTATATCTCTGCCATATTAATGTTAGCTCCAACGCTAAGCAAAGGAATAGAGTTGACACTAACGAATCGTGTAATTTCAAGATCATATATTGAGCTTACCCTAAATATGATGAAACATTTTGGTGTAAACTCGACCTTTGAAGGTAACACCGTGAAAATAGAGCCTCAAAGCTATAACGCCGAAGAGTTCTTATGCGAGAGTGATTGGACCGGCGCATCCTATATCTACCAGATTGCAGCGCTATGTGATAATGTTGACCTAACACTTCCTTATCTATTTAAAACCAGCCTCCAAGGAGACTGTGCTATAATAGAGTGGTTTGAGAAGTTTGGTGTTACCACAACAGAAACGGAAAAGGGATTGCGCCTTCAAAAACAAGGCTGTTTTACAGAAAGTAAACTTGTGTTAGATTTCATTCTTAATCCAGACGTAGCACAAACCATGGCCGTATTATGTGGATTATTACATATCCCATTTCACTTCACAGGATTAGAGACTTTAAAAATTAAAGAGACAGATCGTATTCACGCCTTGCAAGTAGAGTGTAGCAAAATAGGAATGATGCTAACAGAACCGAAAGAAGGAGCCTTGGCATGGGATGGTTTATTTGATGAATACAAGAAACAGACTCCTTGTATATTTGACACCTACAAAGACCATAGAATGGCAATGGCATACGCAGTTGTCGGAATGTTCAATCATCCGATATATATAAATGAACCAATGGTGGTCACCAAATCATTTCCTCGCTTCTGGGAGGACCTGAGCAAGGTTGGGTTTGATATTATAGATGTAACCAAATAGAATGAAAATAATGATTCAACCATTTGATGATTCATATTATATGAAACAAGCCCTCATAGAAGCAGAAATTGCTCTTCAAGAGGGAGAAGTTCCTATTGGTGCCATTATAGTCTCGGAAGGAAGTATAATTGGACGGGGGCATAATCGTACAGAAACTCTTAATGATGTTACAGCTCATGCTGAGATGCAAGCGATTACTGCTGCATGCGATACTCTTGGGGGAAAATATTTGAAAGATTGCACTCTTTATGTTACGGTTGAGCCATGTATTATGTGTGCTGGCGCATTGGGTTGGTCACAGATTAGCAAAGTCGTTTACGGAACTGGAGACAATCAGCGAGGCTATAGCAATATAGCCCCTAAAGCATTTCATCCAAAAACAGAAATTATAAATGGTGTACGAGAAAATGAGTGTAAAGAGATGATGTCGCATTTTTTTAAAAATAAGCGCTAAACCGTTGATCACTATAAAAATATTTTTCGAATAAAATATAATAGATTACAGTCGAAGAACACTTTTTTCAGTATATCTTCGCAAAATCTCTCCCTAAAAAAATTGAGATATACATAAAGTTCCTGATTTAAAATTATTTGAATTATGAGTGTACATAACGAAGCAAAAAAAGGAGATATCGCTGAAACTATCCTACTTCCTGGAGATCCTCAAAGAGCGAAATTTATCGCAGAGAACTTCTTAGAAGATGTAGTATGTTACAACCACGTCAGAGGGATGTTGGGATATACTGGCACATACAAAGGAAAGAGAATCAGTGTACAAGGAACAGGTATGGGAATACCTTCGATCTCCATTGTAGCAACGGAGCTTATTACGGAGTATGGTTGTGAAAACCTAATTCGTATAGGGACATGTGGTTCAATGCAGGAAGATGTTCATGTTAGAGACCTTATCTTAGGACAAGGTGCATGTACAGACAGTAGTGTCAACCGTATCCGCTTTGGAGGGAAAGACTATGCAGCAATTGCAGACTTTGGGTTACTTTCGACAGCTTACAATAAGGCAAAAGAGAAAGGGTTTACTACACACGTAGGAAACATCCTAAGTTCGGATACTTTTTATCATGACGAACATTTAGGAGATACTTCTAAAGCATGGAGAGAGTTTGGCATTATGGCAGTTGAAATGGAAGCGGCAGCACTTTACACCATTGCGGCAAAATACCGTAAAAAAGCGTTGACGATTTTGACTGTAAGTGACCACATTATTACCGGTGAGGCAACCACCGCGGAAGAAAGACAAAACACTTTCACTAAAATGATGGAAGTGGCATTAGAGCTTGCTTAAATAAGATTCTTCGAAAATAAACCAATAACCAGCTTTTTGATCGCACGGATTCCATTACATGTGGACCATTAGTATACGAATTGGTGCGATCATTAAAAAAGCTGGTATTTTTTTATCAAAATACCAGCCTCTTTATTCTTTTGCAACACTATTTAACCACCTTATTCGGATTCTTCTTCACAAAATCAGACCAAGAAGTTGCGCCTGACTTTTGCAATGGACTTTTTTGTTGTAAATGATGACATACAGCAGCTGCCAGACCATCTGTTGCATCCAGTTCTTTGGGAAGTATCTCTATCTTAAACATACTCTTAAGAAAATATGCAACTTGCTCTTTGCTCGCACCTCCATTTCCAGTGATGGACTGCTTAATTTTCAATGGTGCATACTCAAATACTTTTTTATCCAACGATAGTGCAGCAACCATCGCTACTCCTTGAGCGCGACCTAGCTTTAACATCGACTGAACGTTTTTCCCAAAGAAGGGAGCCTCCAAGGCCACTTCATCTGGATTATATTGTTTGACTAAAGATAAGGTACGCTGAAATATATGATGGATCTTATCATAGTGTGATTGAAAATCAGAAGTCTTTACGACCCCCATAGATATGAGTTTAAGTTTCTTATTAGATACTTCTATCACCCCATACCCCATCACATTTGTTCCTGGGTCAATACCCAAAATAATCTTCTTCTGCGGTACATTTTTCAACAATACAATCTCCTTTATATTTTTATATCAGCCTACTCAAAAATAGATAACAAAGATATCTTTTTTCTCTTCGATTGACGGTTTAAATGTGACCCTGCTTGCTTTAAACTCGTATTAAATTCAAAACCAATGATAAGAGAGTAAGCATTTAAATAGATCCACATCAAAACCACCAACATTGCTCCAATAGATCCGTATAGTTTATTATACCTTCCAAAGTTGTCTATGTAATATGTAAAACCTGTGGATATTAATATGGTTAACAATGCAGCTATGGCACCACCAATCGATACCCTCGACCACTTTGCTCTTTTAGCAGGAGCAAACATATACAAACAGCTATAAGCACAATATAGAAATCCAAAACCAACAATCCATCGTAATACATTCAATAGGAGTGTAAAGATATTATCTTCTAATATTCCTGCGGAAATAAGCCAAGAGGAAACATACTTACCGAATACAATAGATCCGATGGCAACAGTGCCAAACAGCGTCAACAAAACGACTAAAAATAGTGCGATTAATCGTTGATTTAGCAACGATCGAGACTCAACCTCATGAAGCGTTGCATTAAATGCTGTAATCATGGCATCGATACCACTAGTGGAAAAAATTAAGGCAGTAATAAAACCAAAGCTCAACAATCCTCCATGCTGCTGTGTCAATACATCATTAATTGTCTCTTCTATAGCATAATATGCATTGTGAGGCATTGCCTGATACATAAATCCCATCATCTGTTCCTGAAATCCATCAATGGGAATGTAAGGCAGTAATGTAAATAGAAAAATAATAGTTGGAAACATTGCTACAAAAAGATTAAAAGCAATAGCAGATGCTCTAACACCCAAACGGCCACCAATGATTCCTCTTAAAAAGAAAACAATAAAATCATACAAAGGAACTCCCCCCATCATAGGGATCCTAATTTTCCTTGCATGAATAAAGATAGATAACCAACGTCTTTTTAAATAAGTTTTATTCCACTTCATTGTTTGAATATAGTCTTGTTCTACTCCTTCTCAAAACGGAGTTGATAAATTCTTTGATTGCCTTCACCTCCCTTAACAAGATAGTATACACGATAATTTCCATTATAGGTCTCTAACTTACCAATCACATATGTTGCTTCCGACTTGCCTCCTTGGTGAAGTGCTACAAATTTGGTCGGTTTATTCTCATTGAAGAAAGTAGAAATGATAATTTCTGCCTGATTCTTACTGTAGATCCCTTCTTTACTTACGACAACCAACTCCACTGAATCATTAAAGTATGAAGATAGTGTTCTCGAATTCCCTTGTTGTAAAGCCGATGCAATATCATCAACGACATTAGCATTTGCTAAAAAAGAAATTCCAACCAAAACGAAAGTAAAAAAACTCTTATGTATAAAACTTTTCATAATCAAGCCTTTCATAAATTAACGGCACTGTCCTTAAATAAGACAATATCCAGTATCAAAAGTACATAAAAAATATAAATGGTGTATAATATTTTATGTTCTGACCGATATTTGGTCTACATTTTGATAATCAATCACTAGTGTAATAGAGGGAATTTGGAGTATCTAGTATAATAATCATATTACTAATAAGCTTCAAAACTATATATTTGTCCAACTAAATACAAGCAAGTTTGTTGTTTATAGAGAAATAAGCACTTTTAGAATTATAATCATATGAAAGTTACATTCCTTGTCATCGGTAAGACAGATCAAAATCATCTACAAGAAGGCATTAAGATATTTGAAAAAAGATTGGGACACTATCTTCCATACGAAATGAAGATTATTCCTGACATTAAGAATAATCGCAAGTTGAGTGAGAATCAACAGAAAGAAAAAGAGGGAGAGTTAATATTACAACAAGTGCAAAATAGCGACACGATGGTTATCATGGATGAGCGCGGCGACATGTTTGATTCTATTGGATTCTCTAAGTATCTAGAGAAAAAAATGGTAATGGGAACTAGAAATTTAATCTTTGTTATTGGAGGCCCTTATGGGTTTTCACAAAAAGTATATGATAGGGCGAATGGTAAAATATCATTATCAAAGATGACTTTCTCTCATCAGATGGTGAGACTCATTTTTGTAGAACAACTTTACAGGGCAATGACAATTCTTAAAAATGAACCATACCATCATCAATAAAAAAAGAGAACGATGAATAGAACGAAAAGAGCCATAAGGAAAATCATTTGTCATTTGATATCAGCAATTGTTATATTAACAGGTGCTACTTTTTTATATGGCTCTTTCGACATGAAAGAGTTCAAGAAGGATTCACTTTCTTCTTTTAATAAGATCTTCAAAACAGAGGAGGCATCGCTTGACAGTTTAAATACAAAAGCAGTCTCATTATTTGGTCTATCGAACAGTATAGACTCCGTTATTCATCATATCAAGCCCTTATTATCCGAACAGTATAGAGTATTAATATTTCAGAACGACACCCTTCAATATTGGAGTAATAATGATTGGAGCTTTTATAGTAAATACAGCGATGATCTCATGGGGGATGGAGTACATAGACTCCCTAATGGATGGTATTATAACAAGATGCAACCATTAGATGAGAACCACCTTATGGTTACAGCTTTTGTCATCAAAGAAGAATTCTCGTACACAAATAAGTATCTAAAGCCAAACTTTATAGGCGCATTCTCTCGTCTTAAGAACATTCAACTATATGATGTAAGAACCATATCCAGTAGTCCAATACATACAAATGATGGTAAGATTGCTCTTTACGCATCTTATATACCACCAAAGAATCCATCGTCGGAACACAACTATCTTCTTCTTTGTCTTATTTGTATATCCATGGCTCTAATATATAGTTCTGCCATGAGAATATTACGACTACTAATATCCAATATATTCATCCAGTTAGCATCCATACTAGTAGCCTATATACTTATATTTTTATTATATACGCATTGGGTTATACCTCATTTTAATCTACCCTACTTTACCCCTTACACCCTAGCCATATCAGAATTTATTAACTCTTTGGGGGTTTACCATTTAATCAGCATCACGATATTTTCTTATATCATCACACAAAACATCGTTGTTTTAGACTGGATCAAAGGACAAAAAAGTAGATGTTATGGAATCTACATACACCTGTTTGTTATAACTACAGCTACATGGTATTTGTTATGTTATTATCTACAAAAGGGTATTGCAAATTCTCATTTAAACCCATTCTTTGCAGAAGAACTTCAGTTTACTGTGCCCAATATCATCTTTGCAATATCAATCGTACTAATATTTTTTTCCTTTGTTATATCCATCCAAACGTGGTCTTATTACAATGAAAGTATATTTAAAAGCAAGAACGTATACTACCTGTTAACCTATCTTGTTCCTCTTATAGGGCTGCTTGAATTCCCTTACCAAAACCATCACTATGTATTAGTCATTATTCTATACCTTATTACCATTTCTATTCAACTCAAGACTAGAGTCAATGAGAGGCTTAAATATAGATTTATGATTCTATTTGTTTTTACCGTCTTGGGAGCATCTACCTATGTTATATTCGGTAAAGAGGGTGTGGATAAGAGATCTAACGAACACCGTGAAGTATATACTGAAAAGATCACCAACGAGCGTGACCCTCATGCAGAACTTCTCTTCGACAAGATAAGTAACCGCATTGCAAATGACTCTTTAATCATGAACATGCTTCCTAGACAAAAAAGAATTAGGGACTATGCGATGCAAAGGTACTTTAGTGGTTACTTAACTAAATACAACACAACCGTCACCCTATATAGAGCTAGTGAAGAGCTAGAGGTAGAACGCACAGGTAAGTGGATACCTGTAAACGATTTCTTTGACCGTTTGGTTATACGAGAAGGGACAGTGATAAAAGATACCCAATTCTCTTTCCTAAAATCCATGGAAGGTCGAATCACTTATTTAGGAAAATATAAATACCAGAGTCCATACAGAGAGTATGTATTAATTATTGAGTTAACCTCAAAAACATTTGATGAAGGGAAGGGATATCCAGAACTACTCCTAGACGATCGAATACAAGAAATATACAACACCAAATCAGATCTATTCTCTTATGCAAGGTACCACAAAGGAAATCTTATCATGCAAAAGGGAGATTTCCACTACCCGGCTCAGTTAGATGGTTCTAAAATCAATATCAATGAAAGACTAAATGGAACAGCTTTTCATCGAATGGCTTACGATCATAAGGTTACAAGACTTAACGAGACAAACACATTGGTCGTAAGTTATAAAATAGGCTATTGGAAAAACATAATTGTCAACATCTCGTATGCTTTCATTCTATACTATAGTTTTGGTATTCTAATGATGCTCATTTTTTTCAGCAACAAAAAGCATGCGAAGTCTTTTGAGTTGAAGCATAAAATTCAATACACCATAATCGTTCTTGTGATTACCCCACTTCTGATTCTTGCAGGGGGTATTATCGTTTATAATTATTGGCAATTTAATTCGCAAATAAAACAAGATCTTAACCGAAAGGTACAAGAGGTAACGGCATCTCTTCAAATTAATTTCAGCAATACAGAGAATCTGACACCGGAATCGGCATTCTACATTGGTGAAGAACTAAACCATCTATCTGAGATTCTATGGACAGATATAAATTTCTATGATATAGAAGGTATTATTGCAACAACGAGTCGTCCAGAGATATTTAGACTAGGCCTAGTAGGGAATAGAATGAATAGAAATGCATTTGATCATCTCTGTTCCAAAGAGAAAAAAACATTTATACATACAGAACATATTGGAAGATTAGAGTATCTATCCATCTATGTGCCATTTATAAACAATGAGGACAAAATACTGGGGTATATCAACATTCCATACTTTTCAAAAAGCAGTGATCTTATCAAGCAAATCACCACATCTATTATTACATTTATCAACCTCTTTGTAATCATCGTTCTCTTCTGCCTTACACTAGCTATTATTATCTCACAAAAACTCACCTCTCCTCTCTCGATGATCGAAGAGAAGATAGGGGACATGAAATTTGGAGAGAGCAACGAGAAAATTAAATATCAAGCAGATGATGAGATCGGAAAATTAGTCAAACGATATAATGAAAAAGTTGATGAACTAAAGAAAAGTGCAAAACTTCTGGCAAAAAATGAAAGGGAAGAAGCATGGAGGGAGATGGCAAGACAAATTGCTCATGAAATCAAGAATCCATTAACACCAATGAAACTCAATATACAGTATCTACAAAAGATGCACAACAACCAGTCAGAGAACTTCAACAAATATTTTGATAAAGTAACCCATACTTTGGTAGAACAAATCGATACCTTATCCAATATTGCCACCTCATTCTCTTCATTTGCTAAGATTCCTAGTGCATACATTGAAAGGGTAAACTTAGAAGAATCTATCAAGGAGACCATCGCCCTTTTCTCTTCTTCCGGAACAATCCTATGGGACAACCGATGTCAAGTTCCGATGATGGTACTTGCAGATAAAGAGCAGCTAGGTCGTCTGCTCATTAATCTAATCAAGAATGGGCAACAAGCTGTTACAGAAAACAAAGAGAGTATCATTACAATAACAACAACCGAAGAAGAACATCTCTATACCATCTCAATTCAAGACAATGGACCAGGGATAGATAAGGAGGTTCAAGACAGACTCTTTGAGCCTTACTTTACCACTAAAAGTCAAGGAACAGGTTTAGGACTAGCGATCGTCAAGAAAATAGTAGAGACAATCCAAGGATCGATTGAATTTAAAACAGAAGAAGGAAAAGGGACCAATTTCACAATCTATATTCCTAAAACGGATAATCAAGATTCATAAAGAAAACATACCAAGTATAAATAAAATGGAGAACGTAGCAGGGGTAATCCGATACTTGTTCTCTGTTGTTCCTATGTAAAACGTTGGAGTGATGGCAAAATATTCTATGGACTAGATTTGTAGTGATGGATAAGACGAGTCATTTTATGAACTGCCCCTATAATAGTATCCTACTATACAGTTAATCATTGCATTGAACTAGCGTAAATAAAGAAAAAATGTCTGATACCGTTAATGTTAATAAGTACATATTAAAATGTTATCACTCTTTTTTTTGTATCTTGATCCACGAAATAGAATACCTATAAAACGAAACAATAATGAAAATAAATGTTACACTACTATGTGCAATAGCACTGCTATGGTCATGCCATAACACACAGAAAAAATCGTGTTGCAACGCCAAAGAGAGCATCCCCTTTTTTGGTAATGCAGGTCAAAGAGAAAGCAAGAACAAAGAACTAAAAAAATTCGACGTAACCCAATATGGAGCGATCGCAAATGATGATAAGGATGATACCGATGCAATACAAGCAACCATCAATGCTGCAAGTCAAGCAGGAGGAGGTATGGTTTGGATTCCTAAAGGGAAATATATTGTACTCTCTGAGGAATCAGAAAAAGTAATCGAGATTAACCATAGTAATATCCATATAAAAGGAGAAGGAGAAGGCAAAGATGGAACAATTATCCTGTCGATGCAGCCAAGAACCCAACCTAAAGGCAAAAGCCCTTGGCTGTCTCCTTCGGTCTTCCATACAGGGCTTAAGATTCATGACACGTATGCCTTCTATAATATCAAAGACCAAGAAAGAAAAGTTAAAGTAACAAAAGATAGCCCTAAAGGCACCAACAAACTATACCTAACCACTACCAAAGGGATAAAAGCTGGCGATGTTATATTGATCGGGATGCAGAACCAGAAAGATGAACCTAGTCTGATGAAGAAGTTGATGAACAATATGAAGTTTGAAAAATTCCAAACTAGTTATAATCAAGCAAAAGAGAAAGAAGAGTGGAGCTATCAATGGTTCACAGAGGTGAAAGAAGTAATGAATGAACGCGAAGTTATTCTAACGCATAAGCTTACGCACGATTTAGAGACTAGGTATAATGCTTCGGCTGTTAAGATGGCAATGCTTAAGAATATTAGCTTCTCAAACCTTCGATTCGAAAGCACTTGGAAAGGTGGATATATTCATCACAAGACTTTAGAGTTCGATTACGGATGGTCAGCTATTGGTGTGCATCGCGTGATCGATGGTATGGTTAAGAACATCACCATCGACAACTACACACAAGCTGTACAGTTAGTGAATAGTTGTAATACGACAGTGCAAGACATTACAATAACAGGAATCCCAGGACACTATTCAACGAAAATTTACCATTCAAATAACAATCTTTTCCAACGTATCCAAGTATTAGCAGAGAGGACACATGGGCCTTCCACAGAAGGAGCATCGCAAGGAAATGTATATACAGAATTTGACTTTGCATATCCTCAACCTCTAGACTTCCATGGTATTGGAGGTATCGGTTTTATGCCCCCAATGAACAATCTATGTGAAAATATGACCAATGTTTCTGCCATTGCTGGAGGTGCTGCTCCACAGAACACCCCTCATGCTGGACCAGGAAACACATTCTACAACATCGAGATGACAGGAAATACACATGGTCCATTCCAAGAAGTATTCCATTCATGGATATATCAGACCCCTAAAAAATTCAAGATAGACAAACGAGATGATTGTCATATCCAATATATTGGTTCCAATATTATTGGGGTTTACAATGCACAAAAGAATCTTACGATAAATCAAAAAGCAAACAATAGATCAAACAAACAGGTTATAGTTAAAGAGCTGAATAGCAAACCAACAACCCCATCTCTTTATCATACACAAAAAGAGGCAGGATGTAAATCTAATTGTGGATCTAAGTAATGCATAAATGGGTAAGGGTAGTCAAAAGCTCTAATTAAATGTCTATTTTAGCAGCCGAAAGAAAAATTACGAAGTGTTATTATGGTAGAAATTGGAAAAATTAATCAACTGCACATTGTCAAAGACCACACTGCAGGAATATACCTTGACGGAGAAGACCTTGGAGAGATACTTCTTCCAAACCGTTATGTACCTGAAGACTGTGCACCGGGAGATCTTATTGAAGTGTTCATCTATCTCGACTCTGAAGACCGATTGGTTGCGAGTACCGACTTTCCAAAGGTGATGGTTGAAGAGTTCGGATTTCTACAAGTGAGACAAGTAAACCATATCGGAGCTTTTATGGACTGGGGTCTACCTAAAGATCTTTTGGTTCCTTTCAAAGAGCAACACACAGATATGAAGGAAGGCCAGTATTATCTTGTCTTCACATATCTTGACCCTCAATCTAATCGTATTGTTGCAACCTCTAAGACCAATAAACTTCTTGGTAACATCAAACCAGAGTTGAATAAAGGGGATAAAGTGGAAGCATTGATATGTGATGAAAGAGAGATTGGATATACTGTAATTGTAGATAATAGATTTCGTGGTATGATCTACAAAAATGAAATATTTGATACACTAGAGCCAGGGGATCGAATCGATGCATTTGTAAAAGGTGTAAGAGAAGACGATAAAATCGATCTACAAACAACACCGCTAGGATATAAGAAAGTAGATGAATCAACAGACAAAGTGTTGACCACAATCCAACAGTTCGGTGGTCGAATTAAGGTGACCGACAAATCTGATCCTGAAACGATCAAAGAGATCTTTGGCATGAGCAAGAAGACTTTTAAGAAAGCTGTAGGTGCGTTATACAAACAGCACCTTATTGTTTTAGAAGATCAGGCGATTGCCATTGTGAAAGAGAAGAAATAAACCCATTAGGGCAGATACAAACAGAGGGGACTACATTGTAAAAATAGTAGTCCCCTCTTTTGTGTCAATATTATAATAAGTCTATAAAACTTCCTATTCAGAAGGCTATAAAAAGATTATACAAATCCTTGATCCATCATCGAATCGGCAACCTTAACAAACCCACCAACGTTAGCACCTTGGATATAGTTCACTTTGTTCCCCTTTTTACCATAACGCACACAAGCATCGTGAATATCCTTCATGATGATCTTCAATCGCTCATCGACCTCTTTCTCTGTCCATGAGTAGCGCATGCTATTTTGTGACATCTCTAATCCTGAAACAGCCACACCACCAGCATTCACTGCCTTACCTGGAGCAAAGACACATTTGTCTGTCAACAAGAATGCTGCCTCAGCAGTACATCCCATGTTAGATACCTCTGCAACCATCATGACACCATTTGCAAGCAATACCTTCGCATCGTCTTCATTCAACTCGTTCTCACAAGCACATGGTAACGCAACATCTACTTTACACTCCCATGGTTTCTTTCCAGCAAAGAACTCTGCACCAAACTCTTCTGCATATGGAGAAACAATATCGTTGTTTGTTGCACGAAGCTCTAGCAAATAGTCTACTTTATCTCCAGTGATTCCTTCTTTATCATAGATATATCCATCAGGACCTGAAATGGTAACAACTTTTCCGCCTAGCTCATTAATCTTCTTAATACAACCCCAAGCTACATTACCGAAACCAGAAACACTAAAAGTCTTTCCTGCGATCTCCGTGCCCATCTCATGAAGCATATGCTCGACGAAATAAACAGCACCATAACCTGTAGCTTCTGGACGAATCAAACTTCCTCCCCAGTTAGTACCTTTTCCTGTAAGTACGCCGGTGAACTCATTTCGAATACGCTTATATTGTCCAAAAAGATAACCAATCTCACGTCCACCAACACCAATATCTCCTGCTGGAACATCAGTATTTGGTCCAATATGACGCTGTAATTCAGTCATAAAACTTTGGCAAAAACGCATAATTTCATTATCACTACGTCCTTTGGCATTGAAGTCTGAACCGCCTTTACCACCACCCATAGGTAGGGTCGTCAATGAGTTCTTAAATGTCTGCTCAAATCCCAAAAATTTAAGGATACTTAGATTCACACTTGGGTGGAATCGTAGACCTCCCTTGTATGGTCCAATAGCACTATTGAACTCCACTCTATAACCACGGTTGATCTCAACCTCTCCTTGATCGTTAACCCAAGGTACGCGGAACATAATAACGCGCTCAGGTTCCACCATACGCTCAAGAATCTTTGCTTTCTTGTAGCGGGGATTCGCATTATATACATCCCAAACAGTCTCTACTACTTCTTCTACTGCTTGATGAAATTCGCTCTCACCTGGTGTACGGGCCTTTAAGGCCTCCATGAATTCGATTATCTCTGTATTCATAGATTTTAATTTAAAATCGTTATTTTTTCACCTTGAAAAAATCAACTCCCCAGTCGATCACTGAGTGGGTTGGTTTGGGTGGATTACTAATTCAAAGGTATGCTTTTAATTATAACGACAAAATGATTTTTATTATATTCTCAAGCACCCTCAACACCACAACAAACTGATATTAAAAAGGTTAATTACTTTTCAATGTTTGAGAGCATAATTACACCCATAACATAAGAATGTAATTTACTTTGATAGTTTTAATTTAATCATCACCCATTTTCAAGAAAAATGTAAAGAAAAATCAGTCTCTAATTAACGAAAGGATCACTTTTCCCCTCACCTACTAACAAATCTACATTGCTACATTATTTAAATATTACGGTAGAAAATGTTCATTTAGACACATTCTAAGTAGTAAAAACCAGACATCGCCTTGCCATTGGGGAATATTTACATGATAAAAATCGTAGAAACCAGAGTGTTCATTCTTACAGTAGATTCATGAGTAGTCGGACTTATAACCCTGACTTTTGAAATGACGAACCTCCTAAGGTTTCATACAATGCTATAAAATTTAGCACATTCAGCACACTATTTCGTCATCATACATAAGAGGGTCATCACGCTACATCACATTCATATAGAACAGAACCATAGACAGCAGGTGCCATAGTTACCAAACCAAGGTCAAGCATTAGGGGAATATATAGAAGAAGGCTATTGATTATCAGACAGGATGGAACGGCAAGCCGTTTCGTCATCTTTAAGTTGCGCCATTAAAGCCTCCAATGAATCAAACTTCTTTTCGTCTCGTATACGCTGAACAAATTCGACGGTAATCTCTTTCCCATATATCTCTTGATTAAAATCGAAGATGTGTGCTTCAATAGAAGGCGATGGATCTGGCTCCTCTAATGTCGGTCGTACACCTACATTCAACATCCCGTGATATCGATGATCCTCACTCTCCACTTGAATGGCATATACCCCTGTTTTAGGGATCAACTTTCGATGGTCATTCACTCGGATGTTGGCCGTAGGAAAGTGCAACTGTCGTCCAATCTGTTTTCCTGAAACAACCGTGCCTGTAAGTGCATAACTGCGCCCAAGAAGATCACTTAAGTCGATTAGATCTCCATTTTTTATCTTTTGTCTAATTAAGGATGAACTCAAATCATAGGAAGAGACACGCTTCTGATCTAGCCTTTCTATTTCGAAATTGAACTGCTGACCATACCCTTTTAAAACAGACATATCACGGACCTGGTCTTTTCCGAAACGATGGTCATATCCCAACAATAGGTAACGTAGCGACAGCTTCTCGACAAGCATCGTCTGAATGAAAGAGAGGGCATCAAGCTGAGCAAAAGAGTGAGAAAAAGGAAATACTACCACATGGTCCACTCCCAACGATCTTAGTATTTCGATCTTTTCTGGAGTTGTTGATAAAACAGAGTGAGACTTCTCTTCCGGCATAAAAATCTCTTGTGGATAAGGATCAAATGTAAAGACGACCGAATCAATACCTTTGGCCTTGGCTCTTTGCACAAGCTCTTTAATCAAATATTGATGTCCCAAGTGAAGTCCATCAAATGTCCCCACGGTGATGGCACTATTAGATATCGAAACGGAGTCTAAGTTATAATAAATTTTCACAGTATTCCTTTGAGTTCAACCCTACAAAAGTAGTGAAACCATTTGTCTTTTCAGATGTACTACCTCAGAAATAATCGTAGACAAACAGGGGGCATCTCCGCACTTTCCTTACCCTTTCTTTACCTTTCGGTTACCCTTTCCTTACCTCCACACGTCATGTTGATAAGGAAAGGGTATGCCGAGAGTGAGTTTCTAGAGACTCTCCCTTGGGTTAATTCTAGCGATATTGACCACCCAAGATAGAGAGAGAGTCTCTCTACTTTGATCGATACACCACATTGTACAAGCTGAGCCATTTATAATGCTCATCTATGTGGGCTATATCTCTTCGAATAGAAACAGAGGTTTCTACTTTATATTTGCTTTAAAGAATGCAATCTGCTTTTGAACAATCTTTTCAAACGAAGCCCCTTTGTATGCATCATAGTGACCAGCCTCTTCAACAACAAACAGCTCTTTGGGCTCTACTGCTCTTTCATATAGATGTTTACTTTCAGCTACAGGATTCACATCATCCTTTCCAGCACCAACAATCAAAATAGGGGCATCAATTAACGCGATAAACTTCTCCGCCTTTAGTCGAAAGGTGTTCTTCAACGTACTGAAAGGAATTTTAGATAATAACGCAGGATAAGCATCTGCATTCTCCTTTAAAAAGGCCAACGACTGTTCATCATGAAGCATCTTATTCAGAGGAACCATCATTCCCTTGTTGTTTAACACCTCACGTCCCCACAACTTACGGATCATTCCAAGTGTAGCTGCTTTGGTCTCTTCGTTTCCATTGGTTACCACACGCTCTCCATCACCAAAGGTAAGCTGAACACATACGCTTCGATATACAGAATCAAGAGCCGATGCAATAATAACATTCGCTCCTCCTAATGAAGATCCCCATAGCGAGATATTGTCAGTATCAACAAAAGGTTGGTGACGAAGATACTCCGTTGCATTATAAATATCTTGCACTTGATTTAATGGATCAATGGTCGTTTCCCCTTCACTTTCACCAAAACCTCTATAATCAAAAGTCAATGCCACAAAGCCATGCTCTGCAAAAGCCTTGGCATAGCTATCCACCAACAGCTCTTTGATTCCTGCAAACCCATGACATACCAATACCGCTGGGTACTTGGTTTGCTCATCAAAAGCCTCAGGCTTATATAAGTTTGCAGCAATAGCCGACTTCTCTGAATAGAATTTTATATTCTCCATAATTCACTTTTTAATGATTCCTTGAACTATGTACGTATAAATCGCTATTTTGTTATCATAAGTCTCAATAAATTACACATCTTAAGTAGGATACAATAGCAATTTACTTCTCTCTTAATACATGCTTTACTAAGAATACACCACCATTTTGAAGAAACGACATCTGTGGTTTTGTAAAGTGAGATGCATCATCTGCATACCGTACACTCTTATAGTCTAAACATGATATTATCTCATTACTATAGTTCAGATACAGTGGGGGGAAAAGATCAAGAGAGCTACAATCTCCCTTTCTAATCTTTTTCACATGCATACGATTCTCCTTAAGATCATATCGATAAACACCTAGGTCTTTTCCAAGCATCATCGTCCCCAATATAGCATGGTTTGTGACAACAGGGTGAATCCTAGGATATTCAACATATGTACCTCGATACGTCTCATAAAATTTATCTGCATTGACCAGTGTATTTTCCAAAGGTTTATTCTCTCCAAAATCTAAATCATACAGCACAACCATCTCACCACTCTTCTTAAACTGATATATCTTACTATCGTATGGTTGATTAAATGTTACACCATCCGATGTCTCACGCAGAAGATATTGACTCCCCCTAACCGTCATATTCGCGTGATAATTACTTTTATCATATGGTAAATATCTGTTTAAGACCTCTCCTTTTAAGTTGGTAACCACCACCCTCTCATTCTGTTGATGAATAGAACATGCAAAAATATACTTATCATCAGAAAGTGGTAAAACAGCATCCGCCTTAAAAGGGAGTTTTACTTCTGCAAGAAAGTTGTTTTGGACATCATACTGTAACAATCGATGTGATGGACCAGTTAGAATAACAACATCTCCATCATCAGTCACATAGAAATCATTTATTCTATTGTACTCTTCAGGTCCTTTTCCTAACCGACCTACTTTGCCAACAAACAGTCCTTGGTCATCAAACACAAAGATTTTTTTTGATTGGTGTAAGTCACCAATATAGTATCTACCACTTTTATGGATCAATTTCGTGATTTCTGAAAAGACAGATTGTTCCGTCTGCTCTAGAGGAATTAACTTAACATGATCAACAAAGCTTTGCCTGTCATAATCAAGTCGATCTACACAGTTTAAGATCTCTCCATGGAATCCTTTTTCTTTGGTACCGCAACTAATGATACACAATAGAATCAAGATATTGGTAGTAATTCTCATCATTTGTTTCATAATTCTATTAGAATTAGAACATTGCTGTCTTTTCCTTTTCATCTTTGACCTCTTTATCTACAGCAAAAACTCTCCTTGGCTATAAATCATAGTGTTGCATTTATGATTTGAATGCAAGTCTCATCTTATATTTATTTTTTCAGAATGTGTTTAATGAGAATAGTTCCTCCCGATTTCAAATGCGGAACGAGACTATCAGGAAGCAACTCCTTGTTTTTACGTTTCTTAAATGTATTATAAGAAAGAGTAGAGAATATTATACTATCATTATATAGTTGTGACGGAAGAACTATCTGACGTAGATCACCTTCCTTCCTTTTAGAGCCTAAATTTACATACATCTTATTTTTGTCTAAATCATATTTAAAAAATATATTATTCTTATTTTCTGTATTATTGTAGGTTCCATAAATACAAGTTTCTCCCAATAATATATCAGATCTACAGGAATGCATTTGAGGTAGTTTCTTCTCTCGACCAGCTTTCATCAATTTACATGGATCATTCCGATACTCATCACTTAATCTAAAACATCCAAAATCAAGTTTATATAATGGAACTAAATCTCCATCAGAAGTAATATTGTATATTTCTTGGTTCTGGCGATGAATATAATTTACGCCATCTTTTGCATTGCTGAAGCGGTAAAAGTCTATATCCTTATCAACATAATCTTCAGGATATTTAAAATATTTCTTTAAGATATTACATTGTTGATCTGTAACCAAAATTTGATAATCGGACTGTCCCTTATTGGCTAAAAACACAAACTTATCATCAGATAATACCCTAAACCCTTTTCCTAAGAAATCCAACTTCACCTCTGATATAAACTTATTATTCCGATTATACTTGACCACTTTAAGTCTTCGTCCTCCTACAATATAAACATTACCATGATCATCCACATCAAAAGCAGTAGGTCTGATTAATTCACCTGGTCCTCTTCCTTTTCGTCCAATTTTACGAATGAATTTTCCTTTTGGATCAAATACTAATACCCGTCCTCCATCTACTATATTCATCGCATAATAAAATCCATGGATATATTTTACATTAGTACCGAATCCGAAAATAGATTTTTTATTTTGTTCCAACTTTACAAATTCAATATGATCAATCTTGTCAAGCATATCAAATGGCTCTTTCTTTTCGCAATCTAACACTTTGCCTTGGAAACCATCACTTGACTGTTTGGAACTACAACCAAACAGTAATAACATAATAATTAGTGATAAAATACTTTTCTTCATTCTATAAGTTATCTAGTTTCTTGTTTAGTTAAAATTCGATTGGTATTAATAAGACATAAATCCCTGTTATATAGCAACAACCATTATAGTTCTATCACTATTTATCATCATTTGTTTTGAGTCCATATTATTGCAACATGCACTGAAAGTGCTACAGTTAACAGCCAAGTACGAAGCGCTAGGGATAAGCTTGGATGTGCATCAAATGATGGGATCGGACTTTCAGCCCTCTTATTTTTATATTACCTATACCCAGTGCTTCGCACTGGGCTATATTCTATTTCCCTTTCAGGGAAGGTTGCAGCATAAAAAGATCTGTGTTCATCAGTTTAATCTGTTTCATCTGTGTGCTATCCTTGCGCATCAACCCTTCGTGAAACAATATTGGGTTGTCGCTCTCCTCATGCATGATGCCGAGGGGTAGCTCAGCGCTCCCAGCGGCTGTCCCACCCATATACATAAACTAAGATCCGTGGAAATCTGTCCAATCCGTTAAATCCGTGGCTAAAACTCCTTCGTGTCTTCGTGGCTCTATAATAATCGGAATTCATCAGTATTCCATCCCTTGCCCATTAACCAAGTTATATTCACAACAACCTCTTCTACAAGTTCTTCACCAACTCATCAAAGTCCTCACTTAGTTCAACATCTGATTTAAAATCATATAGCGTTAATTTTCTCACTGTAAAATAACTCTTCCAATAATTATATTTTGACTGAATCACCTTAATCATCGCACTTGAACGATCTCTTTGGGCACTATTTAGTTGTAGTACATCAATATTTCCATTTCTAAATCTCTTGGTCGTAACCTCGTAACCATCTTCAGCTAGCTCTTGAGAGCGTTGAGATGCTTTCACCTTATCGTACTGCAAATTGAACTCCATCACAGTAGTCAGCACATTTTGCTCAAAATCAATCTGTGATTGCTCCACTTTTATTCGATTCACCTCTTGTCTTGATTTGGCCATCTCTACTCGACCTCTACGTCTCCCCCAATCTAAAAGAGGAATTTTCAAAGAGACCCCAAAATCCTGATAATCATCAAATTTAGGTTGGTACACATTCGGGATGGAGCCATTTAACGGAACCTTACTCTTGTAGTCATAACTACCATCTACTTTATTTATTCCATACGATAGATTTAAATTGGCTTGAAAACGATGTTCCGACTTAACTCTAGCCACATTGGATTGGTCATTCAATAGCGTCAACTCATTTTGGATCATCAAGACATTTGATCGTCTTGCCTGTGTCAGGGCATCGCTCTCTTCAATTCTTATCGAATCAACACTTGGCAGCAAAACTTTCACCTCTGTATCTTGTGGCAATCTAAGAAAGGATAGAAACTGCACTTTACTCTTACGCACTCTCACCTGCCACTCTTTTAATGCAATAGACTGATTATTCAGCTGTAATTCTAATTGTAGTAGTTCATCTTTCTCAATAGTTCCAATCTTAAATCGCTTATGGGCTATCTGCACCATGGTATTTGTCTGGTCATAGTTATACTTTGCATTGCCACGGTTCTTTTCAGCCAGAGCATAATTAAAAAAGTAATTACAAGTAGTGATATATACGTTCTCTAGATTAGATAGATATTCTCTTTTGGCCTTCTCATATTTTTTTGGTTCTAATAACCTACTCCATTTAAGCCTATTATAACCAAATAACTTTTGTGAATAACCAATTCGATATGGACGCGAAGCATATTGAATATACTCTTGATCTCCAAGGTTTTGATTTCTATCTAAACTGCTCTCTAGAAATATCGACCCGCCAGTAAGTCCAACATTCTGACGAATACTTAAAGAGACATCTGAGTTAAGATTTTGTGTGTGCACATAACTCTCTGATTTGGTTACCGAATTATATCGGAGGTAATTAGCATTCTTATAGGATATAAGGTTTGACTTCAATGATAATTCTGGCAAAAAGTCTGCCTTATAAGTTCGGTATTCCCAATAGCTTGACAGGAAGTTATTCTTATTGATAAAGACACTCAACGAGTTACTCTTTGCCAGCCGACAAGCTCCATCCAATGTTAAGGTAAACTCTTCTGGTTGCCCATAGCCTATCAGTGACGACAACATTGTGATTAGAATGCAAATTCCTTTTATATTTCTCATGAATTGTAGAATTAGTCGTTAGATTTACGGTTTAGGTAGTAATAACACAAAGGAACAAAATAGAGACTTACGAAGGTTCCTAATGTCATCCCTCCAATAATCACCAAAGCCAATGGACGTTGTAAGACACTACCCATATCATCACCAATTAGAAATGGCACCAATGCTAAGATGGTAGTGATACTGGTCATTAATATTGGTTTTAACCGCCTGTGACCTCCCTCTTCGATAGCCTCTTTCAGACCTCTACCTTGTTTTCGCAATTGGTTGATGGTATCGATCTTCAATATCGAGTCATTGATGATAATACCACACATCACAATAATTCCAATCATTGCCATCAGATTTAGTGTTTCACCTCCAACCCATAGTATAAATAGAGCACCAGCAATATCCATCGGTACCTCTAAGAGTACAATAAAAGGTTGGGTTAGACTTTCAAATTGTGCCGCAAGGATAAAGTAAAGAAGGCATAAAGCGATAAGTAGTACAATGAGAAGTTCTTTAAGAACGGCCTTCGCTTTTATAATACTTCCCCCGAAAGAGCTGTTCATATCTTGCTTCTCCCGAACCTCTCTCTTCAATAGTTGCTCTAGTTCTGTTTGATCATAGCCTCCTGTTGACTCAAAATTAATAGGAAAAACCTGCCCCTTTCTATTGCCAAAATAGGTCTTAAAATTTGTCTTCTGTTTCAATGTCACCAAAGAGGAGACTGGAATATCAACACTCTTTTGGTTTCGAATCTTTAGCTCTCTAAGCACCTGTTCCATAGAGTGCATCTTTCCACTGATAACAATAGGGATATATACAGAGCTACTTCGTAGATCCTCTATCTTAAAACTCTTTAGTGCAGTCTTTAATTTATTAAATAGTGCCACCTGCCCTACTCGATATAGTGTTAGATGTTCAGGAATCACACATATCTCTACATAGGTTTCACTTGCAAAAGGGGTGATCAACCCAAAAGGATATTGATGATTAAGATATTCCACGAAGTGATTCAAACTATCAACACCGACTTGCTGTTTCTGTCTCTTCTGCTCTAAATTCAGAATAAAAGGAGCCTCTTTCCCTTCGAACATCTGTGTAAATCCAGAAGGCGGAACAGAGATATCGTAGTG
Organism: Prolixibacteraceae bacterium; assembly: GCA_028377305.1. Classification (GTDB taxonomy): domain Bacteria; phylum Bacteroidota; class Bacteroidia; order Bacteroidales; family Prolixibacteraceae; genus Halosquirtibacter. The sequence continues at coordinate 46,054 of JAONJW010000017.1, forward strand.
AGCAATAGGATAACGAGTGGTAAAATAGTTGTGTATCTTATCTTCAAAATCACTCTTATCAATACTTTGGCGTAACTTTAAATAGATCACACTCTCATTTTCGGCTAACTCCAAGTCGTTATGGTGAAGAAACTGCTGCGTTCCCACATAACTATCAGAATGTTCAATATACGGCTTGACATCATCCAGTAGATCTACGACCCGATGTCTATTCTCTCTTAGGTTAATTCGCTCATTCCAATCTAGTTTCACCAACACCTCATTTTCATCTAATACAGGGAATCGCTCTTTCGGCAAAATATAAACAAAGAGACAGGCAAAACCGATAAGCATTAAAAAGGCAGCAAACATCCCTTTTCTATGGTTAAAGACCCAATGCCACCCTTTCTCATAAGCATCTGATGAAGAGAATATCGCAAAACGATTCTTCTTCTCTTGCGGTCTCTTTCGACCTCTAATCCATATCAACCGATAGAGGGTAGGGATTAAAATAATCGATACCACTAAGGAAGAACTTAATCCTATGGTGACTGCCATCGCTTGATCGTAGAATAGCGCTCCAGATATCCCACTGAGGTAGATCAATGGTAAAAAGACAGCGCAGGTCGTCAATACAGACGATATAAGAGGACGAATAACCTCATGGGTACCATTGGCACATGCTTCCATAAGATCATCTCCCATAGAGATCCTTTGGGTGATATTGTCAATCACGATAATCGAGTTATCGATCATCATTCCAACACCTAAAATAAGGCCCGATAGCGAAATGATATTGATAGATATATCCATTAGGTAGAATAGCAGTAGAGAGATTACCAATGATATCGGCACACTTACCCCTATTAGCCATGGCGATCGACCATCTTTTAAGAATAAGAACATCACCAAGAATGCCAGTAATCCTCCCCACCATAAGCTCTGAAACAGATTACTCATGGCATATTTAAGTATCCCTGTCTGGTCTCTTACTTTGGTGATCTCGATAAAAGGATAATCCTTCGTGATACGACGCAAAAGGCCATTCACCTTTTTAGACATATCCTCCATTCTAGCATCTGCCTGTTTTACTATCGCCATGGAGATACCTTCCTCTCCGTTAGTCATAAACAGTCCACTACGACTTTGAGCTCTCATCTCTACTGTTGCAATATCTTTTAGTTGCAATAGATGTTGATTGACGTTCAAGTAGATACTTTTCACATCCTCTAACTGATGTAAACCGTTAGACAAATGGATGTTATATTGATACTGACCATCTTTCACCTGTATAGAGCCAAAGCCTCTATTGTGTTCGTTTATCACTCTAGTTAGCTGCTCTGTTCTTAATCCCAATGATTTCATCTTTTGGGCATCTGGAGTAATAGATATCTCAGGAAACATTCTTCCTGTCATATCTACCATTGCAACTTCTGGTAGCTGTTCAATTTTCTTTCGTATCACATTGGAAACCGTCTCGCTTAAATCTAAATGATCCGTTTTACTCTCTACGTTTTTCTTCAATGAAGCATTCAAATAGAAAGCTGGAAGATCGGTAGAAGAAGCCTTCATTATAGCAGGACGTTCAAAATCCTTAGGCATATTGCGCATCACCATATCCACCTTTTCATTGACATCGATAAAGGCATAGTTAAGGTCTCTACCATATGAAAAACGCAATACTATCGAAGCGATACCATCTCTGGTTTCACTTTGCAGGCTTTCCAAATAAGGCAACTGATTGAGCCTACTTCTAAATCGACGAACCACCTCATTCTCTAGCTCTAGGGCTGTCTTATTTTTCCCATTCAACTGAATGGTAATAACAGGTATATCTACATCGGGAATCAATGAGACAGGTAGCTTCTGAGAAGTTACCAACCCCAACATCAGAATCGCAATAAACGACATAACTACTGCGATGGGTCTACGTATTAAAAAATTCACCATAATATCTCGTTTTTACGCTTTCTCTTTTTTACCTACATTCATAAATATTGGCAGGCTTACAAACACTGCAATCAAACTAAACAATAGCCCCCCCATCGCTCCTAGAGCTAATGCGAACCAAAACCCCTTATCTTGACTATCTATCAAGAATGGAACCATCCCCAAGACTGTCGATACTACGGTCAATAGGATTGGAATTACTTTCTTATGAAAAGCATGCAAATAACTATCTAGTGCATTACGGTTTGAACTATCTCGAAGATGGTTGAAGTCATACACAATGAACAGTGCAGTATTGACTGTGATTCCAGACAGAAGAATCATCGAAGCATAGCCCCCTTGATTAAAAGGATATTCCGTAATGGTAAAAATGGAGAAGATCCCAATGAAAGAGAGTGGTATCATGGTGATAATCACTAACGGTTGAATCAATGACTCCAAAAGAACCGCACATATAAAATAGATGATCACTGCCACCAAGAAAAGTAATCCATACTGCTTCTTATCTTTGGCATTCCATCTCCATCTTCTATTGGAACTCTCTTCGACTCGATAACCTGTTGGGAGCTGCTCACTAATTTCATCAACAATTTTTTCTCTGTACATCTCACTAAAACTACGATCTCCGATAAATTCGTAGTCTACACGCATCACATACTCCTGATTTCTCTTCTCTATACTTCCCGAAGTAAACTCTTTACGAACTCTAGCCACATCTTTTAAACGAACCCCTTTTTTAAAGATCCCATCTAATAGCATATTTTGGATATCCCATATGGGTACTGCTTCTACGAGTTTAGGTCTTAAAAACATCGAACGAAAGGAATCACCATTTCCTACAGGAGGTAGGTTTTGTATCGCCCAATTGTGCTGGCTTAAGAGATAGTATAACTCTCCTAAAGTCAATTGATATTTGGCCAGTTTCTTCAGATCGACATCTACCACATACTCAAATTTCTTATCCCTAATTCTCTGTTTATTCGCATGAACAACCACCTCTTTCACACGAATACTTTTTTGAAGTTCTTTTTTTATGTTGTTACCAATCTTCATCAGTACAGGATAGCTCGTTCCCACTAGGGAGATGGATTGATTTAAGTTTCGTTCCGAGATATGGTTATTAAACCCCTGAGGATCCACCCCATAGATTCGGGCATCCAAACTTCCCGTTTCTGTGGCTATTTGGATCAATTCACTCTTCAAGAACATAGGGAAAGCCCCACTCTGCTCCTCTTCTTTGAAATGTATTTCCATGAAGCCATAATTTGCGCTATAGATATGACTTACAAATCGATCAATCTCACTATATTGAGATAACCTTCTCTCGATCTTTAGAAATGAATTATTCATCTGGTCGAGCGTAGCGCCATCAGGCATCATAGCTTGCATTCGAAGCATGACTTTTGGTTCTTGCCTTCCTGCATGGGTCTCAAAGTATTGAGAAAAGCGATATAACACCCCTCCTCCTATACGGTTGAACCACGGCAAGATATCTTGTTGAAAGAAATTACTTCCTATACTTTTATTATAACTATCTTCAAACCAAGTCCTTTCCACCTTGTCTCTCCCCCATCGACTCTCTGGTTTCCCTAAGTGGGATGGAATAGAGAAAAAGGGAATACCAAAAACCAATATCGAGAGAGTAATCATACTTTTACGATAACGACAACCCCACAATATAAATCGTTCATAAACACGTGAAACTTTAATTACACGACGTAACCCCCTCTGCGCTTTTACAGCATCTCTCTTTTTCATCGGCACCTTGTCCATCAATGCAGGGATAAAGAAGTATGCGATCAAAAGAGAGACAATAAGATTTATGATCATCACCCATGAGAAATCAACTAAGTTCATTCTCTGGTTCTCCTTCAAGAAAAAGATCACTGACAAAGAGCCTATAGTAGTTAATGTGGCTGCAAAGATAGCCCAGAAGATATTCTCATTGGACTGTCGCTTACAATAGTCCGCCATCACAATGGTATTATCAATAATAATCCCTAATGATACCGTGATCCCCGCCAATGAATACAGATGTATCTGTACATCAAAAAAGAGATAACCAACAACTGCAATGGCTAAGTTGACCAACAACGACACTGTAATCACCAATAGGTAACGCCAGTCTCTACTGATGACCCACACAAAAAGAAGGAGGATAAGTAAGGCCAAACCCGACCTAAAAAGGATCTTATCACGCTCCTCTCTTAACGATTTAGAGGCATCATAACTCAAATCTAAAGAGACACTCTTGGGTAGCGATTTCTCTATGATCTCCACCTTCTCTAGCACCTCTGCTCCTAACTCGATTTGATTGGCCCCCTCACTGCTGTAGATATTAAGATATATTGTATTGAGACCATTTAACCTGAAATAGCGTGAAGGAGGAGTGTGACGTACCTTTACTTTAGCAACCTCCCCTAATCGAACGATATGGTCATTAACAGTTCCAATAATGATTTTATCCCATGCGATGGTATCATCATGATGAAAAGAGCCACCGCAATAGCTAAATGCGTGCCATGACGACTCTTGTTGATCAAGCCACTTAAATAACCCTAACTCTTCTTTATTGAAATAGAGATACATCGCATTGGCGACATTCCTCGTGGTCATTCCATACTGGTGAAGTCGACCTGTATCATATTCCACACACCACTCCAATGGGGTAACCCCGTCGACCTCTACCGATTCGACTTCGTCAATCTCACCTAAGGATGACACCAAATAGTCCTCTGCATACTTTCCTAAGGCATCCTTACTTTTGGTCCCATGAACAGTAAAAGTCATCAAACGTATTCGCGTATCATTACGTTGATAACTTCCCCCAATGACAGGGCGCGTAACACCATCAGGCAATTTGGGATAAAGTGTCCGAAGTATCGATGACAATTCAAATCTAACGACATCTATATTCACCTCTTTTTTGAAAGTGAGACGAATGCGGCCTTCTCCTTTCGATGAATTGGAGCTTATATCTTTTAAGCCATCCATAGTGGACAATACTCCTTCAATGGAAGAGGTCACCTCTCTCTCTATAATCTCGGCAGATACACCTCTCCAACGGTAAGAGACAACCACTTGGTTACTTTCACGAGTAGGTTGTAGTTGAACGGTTAGCTGCGAAGCCAAGGCCATACCAACAATAGCAAGAACAATAAAGATGACATTAATTCTAAATGAATTTTTAACGCTTGCCATACTTACTGTATTACTTCGATAGGAGTATCGTGTGCTAAATCAAAATTATTAGAGACAATCACTTCGTCTCCTTCTGCTAGTTTGCCTTCTAGTATCTGAACATTCAAACTATTCTCTTCTCCTGGCGTTACATAAACCCATTTGGCTTTCTTTCCATTACGAACAAAGAGTACATTCTTATTCTGACGATACAACACCGCACTCTTGGGGACCACCAGACAGCGAGCCCCTTCACTTTGGACGATCACATTGACATTCATCCCATCGATCAATTGATGTTTCGAATTATTCACTTTCGCCCTAATATGAACCATCCCAGATGCATCCACTCTTGGATCAATCGCAGCAACCGTACCTGTTAGCTCTAAACTCTTATTGGCAAAAGGCACCACCTTAATCTTTTCCCCTTTGGAGATCTTATTGTATTCTCCTTCTAAGATGGAGAAGTCCACCCAAACCATATGATCATCCACCACATCACAACATTTTTTATAACTTGATGCAGGATTATATACTTCGGCTTGTAGATCCGATATAACACCATTTAAAGGAGAACGAACCTCTCTATCTCTATAATTTATCTTTGCTCGTTTTAAAGCAATGGCTGCACTGTTAAACCCACTCTTGATCTTAATCATTTTCAACATTACGGGATCTATAGTCGCAGTATCCTTGGTCGTAAAACCATAGCCAAGCAACTTGTCCTCAAGGGTAATACAGGCTTTATCATATTGTAGTTGTACTTCATCCAAACGCATCTTAAGCTCCTCTGACGAAACCGTAGCAATCAAATCGCCTCTCTTCACCCTTGTCCCATTCACCACATGAAGTGCAACAATCTGATCTTTGGCCTTAAAGGGAACAGCAGCTTTTCCGCAAGCATGTACGATTCCATTACTTAATAGTTCATGATGAAACCTGCTTTTTACCGCCTTCTTTACCTTCACTTTCGTGACCGTATCCACCGTTAAAGCCGTCTGGGTTTTCAATTCACTTTCCTCCTCTTGTTTCGTAGAACACGAAAACAAAGACATAAGAAGAAAAGAACTCAAAAGAATATGTAATGAGTTACCTAAGTTAGTTTGCATAGTTATTATCAGTTAGTTTGAATACATCTTTATTGTATAATCAAAGCAATTGGTCTATAAAGATATAAGCTAAACTTATAAAGTTGATATTTTTCGAAAATAATTATCTGTCCTTTGGTATAAACTTTTATCTGGTATAAAAATATCTTGCGTAATGAGAGAAGAATCTGTTATTATTACATATGGATAACCAAACCGATCAGCAGATAATGGTAAGTCTTCATAAGTAAAATAATAATTAGACCTCAATTTTTCAACTTCCTTATAGGCTATCACTTCTCGCTTATTATTAAAATGAAACAATATTACGTAGTTATCATCTGAGTACAGATTAAAATAATATAATGCATGGTCTATACAATAAGAACATTGAGGAATAGTTAGTTTTAAGATAACAAGCTTATCATTATCTATCAATTTTTTCAAACACAGAGTATCTCCATTGACATCTTCAATAATTATATTAGGCATTAATTCATTAGTTGAAGCATCTGCAATACTATCTTTGATAACACACCCTTGACATCGATCATTTTTGTATCCTAAATATAGTCTTGATTTTTGTATATAAATGTATATGAAACAACAAATAATAATTAATAATAATCTTGTTAACTTCTTATTCATTGGGCTAGTCTTTCAGTTTTGTAAAAACGATAATGGGATTGTTATCCATGCTCAATTCCCTAACACCATATCTGTGAAATATCTTCATAAAACTCTGAAATGCAGCCACATCATCCTTCTTGAATTGCTGACCAATTTCCAAAATAACTTTAGGTGATATCGCCGAAATAAATCTATCGTGAGAGTAATAGTTGAATGGAAAAAAAAACAAATGTGTTTCATCGCCTTGTATACGATTACAATTAATCAAT
>JAONJW010000018.1 GCA_028377305.1 Prolixibacteraceae bacterium
CCCTAATATATTGCCTGATCCCTTTCGTTTTTGAATATCCGTTGCACTTCCTATCAATGCGACCTCCTCAAAAAGAGTAGGATACACCACTGCGCCTACACCATTTGCAACTGCATCCATTATAATATTAGGTGATAATGGCAGATTTGAAGCGCCTAAAACAATAGGTGTTTCGATGGGAATTCCCATATATTTAGATGATAAGCTTACCATAAGTATTAGTTAATTTAAGGCATAATGCAAAAAGTCTAATGAGAATAATGACCTTTTACTATATAACAATCAATCATAACTAAAGTTCAACATGGTCTGTGCTCACAAAATATCATCTAACATCAAAAAACCTAATACTCAAACACATAACAACAATGGCTTAATAAAAAAGAGGGCAACCTAATAGCTGCCCTCTATCTATTTATTTATATTATACTTACCTCTATCCTTTAATACACCCTTTCGCTTATCAACTCTTTAACTTCACGAGCAATAATCTTAGGTTCTTTGTGCTCTGGATAATATAAATCTAAGAATTCCACCTCAATTTTCTTGAAAGGCTTAACAAATTTAGATCCTCTAGGCATAGCACTGTAAGCACCTCTAATTGCAACGGGTAGAATTGGTACATTTAGCTCCTTGCTTAGAATTGCAAAAGTTGTTTTAAACGAACCGACACTTCCATCATGGGTTCGAGTTCCTTCCGGAAATATAATAATCTTCTTTCCTTGACGAAGGACCTCCGCCATCTTCTGAATAGACTCCTTTAGATCTTTCTTAAGGTCCATCACAATCACATTGTTACGATCTGCAATCCCTCTAAGAAAAGAATTATTTATATGCTCTTTCTTAGCATAAAAATAGGTGTCATTCATTGTCTTATTGTGAATATAAGAAGCAACTAGTAGGCCATCAATAAAACTTTGGTGATTGGGTGCAATAATACATGCCCCCTCTGGCATAGCATCTCGATTGTATCCCTTTAACCTAAAATAGAATTTGAAAATTGACTTTGAAGCCATACGAATCCAATTTGTTGTAGGCCATGTTCTTGGTAAAGTGACATTAACTTTCTCCTTTAATATTTGAGACCAATTAATATTCTCCACTTTATAGAACAATTTATTTTCTCTAATATGATCGACCATCTTCGAAATCGAAGGAAATTTTAGAAGTCGTTCTTCATCAATCTTTACACCAAAATTCTTCTCTATAAGATCAATCAGGTTGAGCTTTGCCAACGAATCGAGTGCGATATCAAACTCAATATGATGCTCTGGAAGTACATCCATATCCACTTGTGCTTCAATAAAGTCCTTCACCACAGCATACTCTTTCGACATTGGCTCTTGTTTTCCCTTTGACTCGTCGAGTTTTGGGACATCAGCCGCAGCAATGAACTCCTCTAATTTAAAACGCTGAATCTTGCTTAATCGAGTACGTGGCAGCTCTTTATTTATGATAGTAAACTTGACTATTCTCTTATAAGACGATACTGATTCGTTATATTTTGAAAAAACTTCATTCTTAAAGAAAGTATCTAAATCTTTAATTTTATTTGCTGTCAAATAGTTATAGTCAGGAACTACGATCGCATGCAATTGATCTTGATACAGAATAACTCCTGATTCCTTAACACCTTCTGAAATTAGATCTAGCTTTGATTCTAACTCAACAGGATTAATATTTTTACCATTCGGCGTGACAATTATTTCTTTTTTACGACCCGTAATAAACAAATAACCATTGTCATCCAAATAACCTAAATCCCCTGTATACAACCACCCATCTTTTAAGACCTCTGCAGTCTCTTCTGGACGTTTATAATACCCTTTCATAATATTTGATCCCTTCGCTACAACTTCATTATCCTCAAAGCGAATTTCAATACCTTGAAGAGCTTGCCCGGGGCTACCTGCTATAATCTTTCCAGGGCGAGTGAACGTGATCATCGGAGAGGCTTCTGTCATTCCATACCCTTCTAATATTTCAAACCCCATAGTCTTCCAAAACGTTCCTACTTCGCTAGATAAAGCTGCCCCTCCTGCAATCATAAACACGAGGTTTCCACCTAAATTATCATGAACCTTTTTGAACACTTTACGAGAAAAAGCCTTTGAATTAAATCGCTTTGCCATTCGATAAAGAAACATCGCAATTTTGGACCCCTCCATCTTACTCATAACCCCTTTATACATGATTTCATAAAGGCGTGGAACACCAATAATAAGTTTTACCTTATTATTCTTTAATGTTTCCATCATTTCATTGGGTTGCATAGAAGCTGCAATAACAATCGTTCCTCCAGATGCTAACGGTATCAACATGGATCCTCCAAGAGGAAATATATGATGAAGAGGTAGCAACAACAATATCTGCATATCTTCTGTGTAAATAGGGGCTCCTTTGGTCACCCCCCAGACATTGGCCTGCAAGTTCGTATAACTTAACATTACACCTTTAGGTGACCCTGTAGTTCCTGAAGTATATATTATTACTGCAGTAGCATCCATATCCTTAGGATCTGGCCAATCCTCACGATCAGACACAACGTACTCAAGATCCAATTCATCAAAAACAATTACCCTTGGAGTGTAGTCACACTTTGCAATAGCATCCATTAAGACAGCCTTCTGCTCTTTACTTGTAAACACCACTTCAGGCCTACAATCATTCAACACATAACTCACATCTTCGACCATAGACATGAAATCAATTGGGACTGGAGTTACGTCATTTCTCCAAGCAGCATAAAAAGCATAAATCCACTCAGGACGATTCTCTGAAAAAATCGCAATATTTTGCACCTTATCGTTTGCAAAAAGATCTGCAAAACCATGGATATTCTTTATCATCTCACGATAACTAATGACTTTCTCACGAAAGATCATAGCCGATCGCTCTAGATTATTAATTTTGATCATATTTTTTCCCTTCTTATCTCATCTGTATTAAACGATATTGAAATCTCTCCACTCCTCCATTTAATACTAACACCACAAAGTTAGTCATTGTTCTACAAAAGGCTAAACACTATCCAAACAAATCAGTCGAAACGTCAATAATTATCGGCAATATTGATAACGAAAAATAAACCAATACTGGCACTAACAAAGTGAGAACAATTCCATTAAATACTGATATAACAGCAACTTCTTTTCCTGAATAACTTGAAATAATTGGCAAAGTTGTATCCATTGATGTGGCTCCTCCAGAGGCTACACCTGAAAAACGCCCAAAATATTTCACATAAAATGGGACAAATACTAAAGTTGCCAACTCCCTTATTATATTGGAAAGTAATGCAATGGTTCCAATGGCTTCACCTCTTGCTTTTGTTATTAAAATCGAAGACAAGCTATAATACCCTAATCCAGACCCAACAGCAGCACCTTCTTCTATGGAAATATTTGGTAGGACTAATGACATCAGCGAAGCACCTACCAATGAACCTATAGCAATTAGTACTGGAATCAGCAATATTTTATAGTTCATGGATCGAATAAGATCCCATGATGCACTATCAGCCCCAACACCAACTCCTACAACAAAAAGTAAGAACATTAAGATATGCTCACTTAATTTATGCATTGGTAGTAGTTCTACTGGGATTATTTCATAAACCCCCAAACCTACACCTAAAGCAAAAAAACATAAAATTATCATACTCCCTTTCATAGTCAACCTATATTTAACCTTATCAATCCAATTATCATTAATTCCACGAGAAGACAAAATTTATTTAAAACGCTAAAACACGTTTTACAAGAAGTATTTCTTTTCTATCACACGAACAAAAAAAACACTTCCTGCAACAGCAGCTATTGTTAGTAAAATAGCATCCTTACCAAGCTCGAAAAAATTTGAGACGATCATTGGGTCTACACCAACACCATATCCTAACACGAAAAGCAATAAAAATATTGAACCAGTAGTCAGTTTGTTATTAACATGAATAATTTTCTGACAATTCCGAAGGAAATAACCAACGACAATTCCTATCACCATAATGAGAATCAACAATAACATAATTTAGACAAAATTTGATTTATAAGTTCTTCTACGACACACCTATTATTTGGTTTCAGTTACAAAGTTAAAAAAATTAGTACTGTGAATCTTTCTTTTTTCAAGGAGAAGTCAATATTAAAGATCTTTTTTTTAACAATTGATCTCAGCAGTTGACGCAAATTTTATATCTTTGACAACAACTTTTCAAAGGTATAAAGACTGATATAGATATATGGAAAACTTTATTGTTTCTGCAAGAAAATATAGACCAGGCACTTTCGCATCCGTTGTCGGGCAAGAAGCTATTACTAGCACGCTGAAAAATGCGATTAAAACAGATCACCTTGCCCATGCTTATCTCTTCTGTGGACCTAGAGGAGTTGGGAAAACGACCTGCGCTCGCCTTTTTGCAAAAACAATAAACTGTCAAAACATTTCTGATGATTATGAACCTTGTGGGACATGTGAAAGCTGCAGCTCTTTTGCAGATAATCGTTCATATAATATTCACGAGCTGGATGCTGCATCTAACAACTCTGTAGAAGACATCCGTTCACTAAACGACCAAGTTAGAATTCCACCTCAGATTGGTAAATACAGTGTTTACATTATTGATGAGGTACACATGTTATCACAAAGTGCGTTTAATGCTTTTCTTAAAACTCTAGAGGAGCCTCCGTCGCATGCTATATTTATCCTTGCAACTACCGAAAAACATAAAATATTAGCTACAATCCTTTCTCGGTGTCAGATCTTTGATTTCAATCGGATGGAAATATCTAATATCGAGAAACATCTTCAACATATTGCACAATTAGAATCAATATCTCTTGAAGAAGATGCTGCAAACATCATTGCACAAAAAGCAGATGGTGCCATGCGTGATGCATTATCTATTTTTGATCAAGTTGTAAGCTTTTGCGGGAACGAAGTAACCTACGAAAAAGTACTAGATAATTTAAATGTTCTAGACTATGACTACTACTTTAAATTAGTCGAGTTATTTCTTAAAGGCGACTATCTAAACACCTTGCTTATTTTCAATGAAATTCTTTCAAAAGGATTTGAAGGACAACACTTTCTTGGTGGACTAGCAAGTCATCTCAGAGATCTCATGGTTGCGAGTGATGCTATAACGATAAAGCTTCTAGAAGTAAGCAACAAAACAAAAGCACAATACAAGGAACAAGCAAGTCAATGCTCAGAGCCTTTTCTCATTGAAGGCTTACGTATTGTTTCAGAGGCAGACTTCCAATACAGATTGTCTACGAACAAACGACTCCACATTGAACTTGCTCTGATCAAATTGGCACAATTAGATAATAAACTAAAAAAAAAAGCATTGACGGCTCAATAGATTATGATGAATTTGACTTTTTGGCTCCAATGTTCTTTAAAGAAATCACAACAAAAAACACCGAGCCAACAAAAGTTGATCCAATCTTAAGCGCATCAAAAAAGTCACTACGTAAAACGGCACGAATTACAGCAACACCAAATACGACTACAGTTAAAGAAGAAAGAAAGACCAAATACAATTCGAGTAATCCTCATATTACAGACCAACTCACGCCGTCATCTGTCTCCTACATCTGGAATGAGATTATGTCTAAAATCAAAGAACCAACAGAGTTAGCATTTTTCCAACAACACATCCCGACACTAACATCTTCATGCGACCTTCAACTTGAAGTTCTTTCAAAAGACAATGATGTCGCACAGAGTTTATGCGATAGAATTGAACGTTACTATACAACTAGAACTAAGATTTCAACCAAAGTCTTAATTAAAGAAAAGGAAGGTTCAGAAGAAGAACAAGAAAATCAGGCAACATTGAATGAAATGATGCAGAAAAATGAATCAATCAAACAACTAATTAAGACCTTTCAATTACATTTTGAGTAAACGACAAAACTCTTCCCTCCACATTCAAACATGGAGGGTAGAGCTATAAACATCAGTATCCCGACTCTTTTTACTTTGACAATAAATTCGACATAATCACAATCAACACAACATTCAACAACTCAAGGCATATAACTACAGTTTAATCACTATATTAAACACTCGACTAATCACATCATGTCAATCTTTCTTAAATCCTTAACTTATATATCAATATAGAATTGAGGCAGATAATAGGAGAAGTAGTCATTTGTAGATTTAATATTATTTTATCTTCACTCTATTTGAAAGCACTAAGTCCATAATTATCAATGCAAATAGATTTTCCAACCGAAATCTTCAACTATTTTTATGTCATCAATATTGCAAGGAATACTCTGATGATAAAACCAAATATCAAAAGAGTTTACTCCCGTGATAACGATTCGGGATTTCCCACTTAGAATCAGGACTCTAAATCGACATCAAACCAAGAACGTTGGACCATAAGTGCTTTGGAAAAGAAATTCTAAAGACTTGGATATTGCAGACAAGGAAACTAGAGCAACCAAAGAGTTCGCTTCTTTTTTCAAATTATTTAACACCGTACTTCAAAGTCTGTAGTTTAATAATTATCAATACCCACTTTTTATCTTATATGTTCCTGGACTATCCTAATCCATCGTCATTTAACCACCCCATCTCCGAATTAAACAGTGACCAAACAGTGACAAAAGGTAGACTTGGTCAGGGTTTGGTCAGTACTTGGTCAGGAGTAAACCCTTGTTTGATCTCTATTTCACGATGACGTTTATTTTTATTCATACCCAACCCTCAGTTATGATTTAGAGTAGTTGTATGATATTAATGGCAAACATTTTGAAGAACCATTTAGGTGACAATCATCAATGGAATCAACAGAACTATGCAGATCAGTGGTTTCTACTTTGCTCATCCATATCACTCTTGGGAAAGAGGTGCTAATGAAAATCTTAATGATTTAATTAGACAGTATATAACCAAAGGTAGTTCTTTTGAGAACTTAACTCAAAAGGAAATGGACTAGATACAGTCTAAGCTTAATGATAAACCCCGTAAGAGATATGGATACCACAAGCCTATTGAAATGTATAATAATTTAATGTTTGATAAAAAAGTTGCATTTGTCGCTTGAATTCACGTAGGAATAAAAGCTGTTGCCTATATGTAACTTGCAAGATGATTTAATGAAGTTGAAGTATCTTGTTTTTATCCATACAGTAAAACTCTTAGTTCTAGATCTAACCTCTACCAAGATATATTAAAACTTCTTTGATAATAGAAGCCCCAATGTTCTACAGCATCTTATTAATACAAAAATAAAGGCTTTTAGAGCTCCTCAGTGAAGTGTGGCAGTATTGTATGGTTAGCAAAATGTCTAACCCTTAGAAATTCGCACACTCCTGTCGAGTTGAAAAGTTATCCAATTCAACAGAAAATTAATCTTATCTTTCAATTAACGATCTTATAATTCCCGAACCATTATATGAATGCCCATTACAATCAACCTATATATAATTGACTAAAAATAAGCGTCACTAAACAAGCAACAACACACACTTATTAAATAAATAGACTCATAACCAATGGGAGCAAATATCACACAACGAGCCCCAGAAATAGGTCTAAAACCCATTTTAATACAACGATTCCTAAATCAACAATAAAACCCAATTATTGCGAAAACAAAAATCCCACAAATCAGCAAAAAACCTCCTTTTAGTACTAGGGAAACAGAAAGTAAAAATGTATATTTGTACAGTTTTGAAAAAAATAATCATTTATCCAACAACATTACGTATATTTTACAACATGTTTTGATGCGATTGTCTTTAAACAAAATAAATTCTTATTGGCAGATTTATTGCCTAGAGGTCTTAAATATATTGCTTCAGATGGCTTCTTGTTATCCTTAAACAAGATTAAATCTGATAACTGTTTAACATATAAACATAAGTAAAGATGTTAATTGAAAAAGTAGTCGGTAGAGAAATCCTAGATTCTCGTGGTAACCCAACAATTGAAGTAGAGGTAACTCTAGAAAGCGGATGTAAAGGTCTTGCAGGTGTACCTTCAGGAGCATCTACAGGAGAAAATGAAGCATTAGAACTACGTGATGGTGACAAAAACCGTTACCTAGGAAAAGGTGTATTGAAAGCTGTTGATAATGTAAACAACGTAATCGCTAAAGAGATCGTTGGGATGAGCGCTTTGGATCAAGTTTCACTTGACCACAAACTTCTTGAAATCGACGGAACTAAAACTAAGAGCAATCTTGGTGCTAACGCGATGTTAGGTGTTTCTTTGGCAGTTGCTAAAGCTGCAGCTGATTACCTAGAGATGCCTCTTTACCGTTATATCGGTGGTACAAACGCCAAAACTCTTCCAGTTCCAATGATGAACATCATCAACGGTGGATCTCACTCGGATGCTCCTATCGCATTTCAAGAGTTTATGATTCGTCCTATTGGTGCTCCTTCTTTCCGTGAAGGTCTTCGTATGGGTGCTGAGATATTCCACGCATTGAAAAAAGTTCTTTCTGCTAGAAAACTTTCTACTGCAGTAGGTGATGAAGGTGGATTTGCTCCAGCTCTTGACGGAACTGAAGATGCATTGAACTGTATTATCGAAGCAATCAAAAACGCAGGTTACAAACCAGGTCGTGCAGAAGATGGTGGTGATGTTTCTATCGCTCTTGACTGTGCTGCTTCTGAGTTCTTCGTAGATGAAAAATATAACTACGCTAAATTTGAAGGAGATAATGGAGCGATCCGTTCTCGTGAAGAGCAAGTTGATTTCCTTGCAGAGTTAGTTGACAAATTTCCAATCGATTCTATCGAAGATGGAATGGACGAAGGTGACTGGGATGGATGGGTATTGTTAAATGCTAAACTTGGTGATAAAATCCAGTTGGTAGGAGATGATCTTTTCGTAACTAATGTTGAGTACCTACAAAAAGGTATCGAGTTAAGCGCAGCTAACTCAATCTTGATTAAAGTTAACCAAATCGGTACTTTGACTGAAACATTGAATGCAATCGAGATGGCACACCGTGCTGGTTATACTTCTGTAACTTCTCACCGTTCAGGTGAAACAGAAGATTCAACTATCGCTGACATCGCTGTTGCAACTAACTCAGGACAAATTAAAACTGGTTCATTGAGCCGTTCTGACCGTATGGCTAAATACAACCAACTTCTTCGTATCGAAGCGGAATTGGGAACTAATGCAGTTTACGGATACAAAAAAGTTAAAGTTCAGAAATAATTATATTTCTTCTTTATAAAACACTTTCTGAGGCCATCCATAGGATGGCCTCTATTGTTTATAGGAATTGGGATTGAGCACAACAAGGTTTAGCATAGAACAATATAATAGTACAAAATAGCACTTATGAACAAGCTCATTTCTATTACCATATTTGCCATAAGCTTAGCTCTCTAATACTTTAATTTTTGAACAATACAAGGCCATCTAAAGTTAGACAGCCTTAATAACAAATCTTAAGCAAAACAATTCTACAATGTTTCTAACTCAACTTTATCAAGATAATATACTCCTTTTTTGGGAAAATGGAAACGTACACCTAGTTGATCCTTTACCTTCGAAATATCTTTGGTTGTAAATTCCACCGCATATTTCTTCCATTGTTTATTCAAATGTATTTTCCCTGTTGTCCTTTTAATTCTAAACTTACCTGCTTGCATACCTCCAGATTCAGGAATAGCATAATGAAAAGGCATATTCTCTTGATCTGATTTTGCATAAAAGGTAAGTCGATACATTTTATTACTATAAATATCAATTCCTTGCTCCGTTCTGATGAAATAATATTTTTTCTCAGGTGCTTGGTTAATAACTGTCACTTTTAAAGCCTGGTCTCCATCAACCTTTTCTTCTGTAGTATACTCTAATTCAGCATTAAACTTTTTGTTACACTGAAGGACCCAATTAGATTGCTCCATACTACCATCAATAACTGATGTTTCTTCCCACTTCTTCTTTGGATTTCCACTATATACACGAACCCAATCCACCTTCATTGTAACAGGTAGAGACTCAATATCAAAATGATTCCCTTTCTTAACACCCCAGGGTGCAAGAACATTCGAAGTTAATAACAGATGAGCATTAGGTGATTGACTAACACCTCCTGCAGATGTTCTCCAAGTCTGTTTCCCATCGACATAAAATATATACTCGTCAGGAGTCCAATACAAAGCAAATATATGCCATGATCCAGGCTTAATACCATCTAAACTGTTGACATGGTGATCCTTTTTATGATCGTCACCATAACCATCCCAATGGATTGCATGTTGCGTCATACCAGTATTCCAGGGCATCTCTATAATATCAATCTCAGACCCATCTCTCCCACTTCCATCAACTTTAGCTATATCTGGAGACATTAACCAAAAAGCACCTGTAACCCCAGGGCAACCTTGGATTATCTTTATTCTTGCCTCATAAAGTCCAAATCCATTAACAAATTTATTCTTTGATGAAATACCACCGGATTGAAGGATTGGAGTTCCATCAAAAGAAGTGGAATCTGTTTTTGAAGTAGTTAAAACTAAATTCCCTTTACGGACAGATACATTCTTAGGCCTCCAGAAAACCTTGTACTGAAAATTATTTCGATCCTTACATACCCTTTTCCACTTTGAATGATCAAGAAATAATCCATGAAAATCATCTTCAAATACAATTTGAAGTTTTTTCTTTATGGACTCTATGGAGGTTTGGGTAGCAACATTCTCTATCTCTTGTGCCTTGATTCTACCATCAAATAAAAGACAATAAACCAATAGGAATAATGATAAATGTTTACTTTGAATCATCGTTAAATGTATTTTCATAATTGTGTTTAGATAAGCATAAGATATTAGCATCCAATTTATTATACTTTTAGGCTAAAATTAGCAAGGAGTGATTTAATTCGTCAATCAGGTTTATCGATAGAGTAAAAAAATTGTGTTTCTATTTTGCTCTTATTTATGTACATTCTCAAGAATATTCTTGTGGATCATCCTTTACGTTATATAGAACTGCAGGATTTATTCTCTTACCACCTTTTTGTTCAGAGATGTACTTCCATACACATCAGCATAACCAACATCATCCCCATATATAAGAAGAACAACATTCAGTTTCTCTTTTGGAATCTCTTTTTTAGCTTGTAAGTTAAAGGAAGTCAAAATAGCATACGCACTTTCTTAATTTCAATCATATTTTTCAATTTATGGTATATACAAAATACGAATAATTGTCCTACTCCTTATCGACCTGTGACATTCTAAACCTAGCTAAATCTGAGCGACGATGCTCCTTATTCATCCGTTCTTTAATATATTCAAATAATAGTAAGTTTTCTCTCTTTACATCATTCTGCTCCTGAGGGTCTTTTGACAAATCATATAATGCCTCTTGCACTTTCCCTTTACGTAAGTTCTTTCGAATTAACTTCCACTTTCCATATCGCATAGCCTGTTGTCCATCTCTATCAGGATACTCCCAGTATAAAAACTCATGCTTTAATTGTTTCTTGCCAACCAAAGTATTATAGAAGCTTATACCATCTGTATTTTGAGGAATCTTTTTACCCGTTATCTGACAAATGGTTGGTAATACATCCCAAAAAGCACTTATATGACCCGTAGTTGTTCCTTTCTTAATATGATTTGGCCAACAAGCAATCATAGGAACTCTCACTCCACCTTCATGAATAGAGCACTTCCCCCACCCCATCGATTCATTAAAGATTCCAGCACTATTAAAATATGGACTATCTGTTCCACCATTAAACGAAGGGCCATTATCGGAACTAAAAATGATTAAGGTGTTATCATAGACACCCATCTCTTTGAGCTGTTTTACAAGCAATCCAACTTGCTCATCTAGGTAAGAAATCATTGCTGCATAAGTTGCATGTGGATAGCGACATGGATAATAGCCCCTTTGAGCTAGATATGGCTTCTCATCTCCAAATTTATTCACATAATAATCAATCCACCTCTTTGGAGCTTGAAGAGCAACATGAGGAAGAGGAGTTGCCCAATAGAAAAAAAATGGATGTTTACCATTTTCTGAAATCCATTTCCTCATTTTCAAAGACATCACATCAGGGGAGTATGAATTGGAACTAAACTTATCATAACTCTCCAAATCAAGCGGATCATTCTCCTTAGGTAATCTTAAAGATAAATTCAATGTATCATTATCCAATAGTAGACGCTTTTCATTAAGATAAAGATATGGAGGGTAATAAGTATGGGCGACTTTTTGACATATATACCCACAAAAAAAATCAAATCCCTTTTTAGTTGGAATACTTTCAGACATAGCTGAACCTAATCCCCATTTACCGATCATTCCGGTATGATAGCCTTGCTCCTTTAAATAAGCAGGTAATAGCTTCACATTAGAAGGTAATGGTTTCTGACCTTCAACAAATGGATCAACAAGAACAGATTGCATATAGGATTTACCATCTACTCCTCCAGAGACCGGGTAGTTTCCTCTGATATAAGCATGACCTGAGTGTTGACCAGATAATAATACACATCTAGATGGGGCACACACTGCGGATCCAGCGTAGTGCTGTGTGAAACGCATTCCATCTTTAGCTAATTGGTCAATGTTAGGTGTCTCTATCTGTTTTTGACCATAACAACCTAGCTCACCGTACCCCAAATCATCTGCTAATATATAGATAATATTAGGCTGATTTCTTTTACTCTCTTTTCTTTTTGCATTTACATTAAAGCAACTCAACATTGCAAATAAAGAGAGCATCCACCATTTAATTCCAATCATTTTAATTGTATATAATGATTATATCTATAGATACGACTACAGTTTACTCGTTCTATTTTTAATCAGGTTCCTTTCAAAGACAGTACTATAATCGGGATTCTGTTTTACTGGTATTGGAGCATCTAAATTATTGCGCCAATCTTTTATCATAGTATATAATTCTAAACACTTCTCTGGATATTGATCTTTCAAGTCATTCGTTTCACCTATATCCGAAGCAAGATTGTATAATTCCATTGCATTATCCTCATAATAGTAATGCAATTTCCAATCTCCATATCTTACAACAGTACCTGGTCTAGTTCGAAATAAGACATCTCTGGCTTGATCGTCTTTACCAACATGAGATTCTAAATAAATTGGGAAGTGCCAAAAAAGAGGTCTAATAGGCAACTCTTTATCTTTTAATATTAAAGGAAGTAAGCTTCGTCCATCACACACCTGGCTGCTGTTATCATCCACCAAGTCTTTACAAGTTGCATAGATATCCATATTTACAACAGGCAAGGAACTTTTTCTTTGACCAAGAATAGTGCCTTTCCAATAAATAAAGAAAGGGACCCTTATACCTCCTTCATAATAACTCCCCTTTCCTGAGCGAAGAGGATCCTGGTGAGATGTCTTTCTAACCCCTCCATTATCAGAAGTAAAAATAATCATGGTGTTTTCAAGAACTCCTGTTTGTTTGAGTGCCTTAAGAAGCTTTCCCATATTATTATCCACTGTTTCAATCATTCCAGCATAGTTTGCATTAGCCTGTCCTGGGGATTTTGTCTTATGGGTATACTTTTCTAAAAGATCCCTTTTTGTTATAAGCGGACTGTGTACGGAGTAATAGGACAAATAGATAAAGAAGGGGTTCTGCTGATTTCTATCTATAAAACTAATTGCTTCACTTGTCAACCTATCTGTAAGGTATTCATTCTCTATTTTAGATTCAAGAGGGACATTATATGGTGAGAAATAACCATTACGCCCTGGATTACCCATTTCACATCCTGCAATATTTTCATCAAATCCCTGCGTCAAAGGACTGTCACCGACATGCCATTTCCCCAAACTGATAGTTCTATAACCATGTGATTTAAAAAGATCCCCAAGTGATTGTACTCTATTCGGAAGAACTAGAGTATTCGGTATAGGAATAATCTTTCGAGACTTACTATTCCCTCTCTCAGACGATTTAACAGTATAAATACCATGTCGTGGTGTATTTTGACCACTTAATAAACAAGCCCTACTTGGAGCACAGTTTGAAGCTGCAGAATAGCCATTATTAAAGATAACACCTTCGTTAGCTATCTTATCAATATTTGGAGTTTCATAAAATAGACTTCCTGTATACCCCAAATCTTTATAACCTAAATCATCTACTAAGAAGACAATAACATTTGGTTTTTTTTGTGCCCTTATTTGAACTGATGATAAAATCAACAACACAAATAATGTCTTGAATAAATGCATCTTTTCCATTTAATCTAATTTATAATAATGGATATATTAAGTATCATATACCAATACCCACAACTTTTAACATTCTGACTCACCAATCTAAATATTGGCAGTAACTACCAACACATGAGGTTTTTTGCTTAGCACGCTCCATAGCAACACAACAGGTCTCATTATTATATGAAAAAGAAAGAGCCTATATATATTGATAAAAAAGGCTTAATATTTAGGAGCCAATCTTTTGTATCTTCAACACAAAACTATCATAATAATCACAAAAAAGACTATTTATTCACAAAAAAAGAAAATATCCTACAACTTGTTCCATTACTATTTTTGTTTCTGTCTTTCGACACCCTAATGCGTAGTATATGCACTTTATCACCAGACAAATCTGCATCCAATACAAAATAACGTGGCAGGTGTTGATAGTGACTATTACTTGTAAATAAATCAAAGGTTCTAAAAGGGGCCCGGTCTATACTATATTCAATTATACCAGCATCTGGACCAGACAGAACATTTATCCCGATTGCTCTACCCTTGAATTTCAAACTCATATAGCCTTCTGAATCATTCGACTTTATAACCGAAATATTACTATATCCTTTTCTAAACCTCTCTCCTTCTTTGGGTGACCATGAATTATCATAACTCCAGCCTTTCTTAAGTTTCGCATTCACAATAGAAATAAACTCTCCTTTTGAATACGATTGTTCATCCAAAGCTTTTGGAATAACTTTTATTGATACTTTATCATCATCAGCGACTGTACCAGAGTAACACGATTCTAAAAATTGCTTCATAGAATTAAAGTACACATCTTGCCCAAAAGGAGATGGATGTAAATTTTTGAAATCATCTTCCCATGTAAACTCACCATTATCAATACGTTCGGTAACTTCTTTTGCTAAATTAATCGATCCGATTTGATAATGCTTTGCAACGGACTCATGATCTAATATCTCTTGCGGTGCTGTTCCACTTCTATAGTCACTCATCTTCCTAGGATCGACAAAATGCATCATGACAATATCAATATCAGGGTTTTGCACTATTGCATGTCTTACAATACCTTCCATTGCACGCACTCTATCGACACTAGAGCGGTTTAGTGCAGGAGAACGATCATTTACGGCAGCCTCTTCAAACAACAAATCTATATCGCCTTTTGAAAGCACATCTCTAGAAAGACGAAATGCTCCTGAAGTTGATCCTTCACTAGGAATTCCTGATTCAATAAATGTAAATTCTGTTTCAGGAAATTTGGTTTCAAGGTAGTCACAAACCATATTTCGCCACCCTCTATTAAAAGTTATTGATCCTCCAAGAAATGCAACTGTCCCCTTCTTTTCTTTGATAAATTTTATTTGACTATTTTTTAAGCCACTACGTATATCATGATAATCAGATGAATTAAGGGGATTATAGGTTAGTTCACTTTGAAAGTTATACGTCCAACCTTGTGGTTTCTTAATATAACCCAATTCCCATAAGAAGATTTCAGATTGATACATCGTATAATTATAATCATCATCTGTATTATTTTTTGCAATATGGCTACTATTGAAGAAACCATGATCTTTACCTAAAACAGGTATTAGCATACAGTTATTTCCATGTTTAAACATTAATGAATCAAACCTAGTGGCATTTTCAAAAGGTGTAGTGTGGTCATCTGTCCCATGAAATATAATAGTCGGCGGGATACTAGAATGAACATGATGACATGGAGAAATAGCTGTCTCCCGACCTTTTACCTTAGTTGCCCCATATCCTTTTTTGGTTGTATCTAAAACAGGATTGAACAAAATCATTGCATTGGGAATTGAAGAAATTGCTAAATCCTCGCTCTTCGCATCATAACCATCAATAACACCTGTACAGGCTGCAACATGTCCACCTGCCGAACCTCCACATGCGACAATCATGTTTGGGTTAACACCAAAATCAGACGCATGCTTTCTGATCCATCTTATAGCAGACTTTCCATCCTCAACACATTCAAAGGGTGTTGTTTTGTGAAATCGTCGTACTCGATATTCAGCACTAAAACAGACGAACCCTAGCTTAATTAAATGTGATGCCTGTTGATAAAACTGTTTTGGATTACCTCCAACCCAACCACCTCCGAAGAAAAACACTACAGTAGGTCTAGAATCATGCGGTGAGAAGTCCTTAGGATAAAAAGCGTGTAAATAAAGCTCACCTTGTTCTGTTTTTTTGTAAAGTACTTTTTGGTCAGGAGTGTAGCTTATTGCAGTAACAGAAATACTGAAACATAGCAATACTAACAACAAATAAAAATGTTTCATTAGAGTTGTGTCTTTAGTTGTTTTTTTATTATTCCAAACAATCAGAATGCGATAATAAGGCTCTCATCAAAAATATAAAAAAGAGTACCAATTTCGTGCATAAGAGATATTTAAATTAAACTCAATAGTCTAATCCAAAAACTATTTCTCCAATTCAAATGAAGATAAGGGAAGTCCCGACATATTAAACACTTCTGCCTTGCACCAATTTTTAAATGAATAACGTACGATTGAAGGTTTGATAATTTTAGAACTCCTTAAAACAATCTTACGGGGATTCAATTGGGTTACCTTCGCATTATAAAAATTACCATTCGAATCACCTAGTTGAAATTCAGAAGATCCTTTAAGCACAACTTCTTCATTTAACAGAACAACAACTCTATCTTCTTTAAAAATAGCTTTTATAACCTTTGGAGACTCCCCTTTTACCTCACCCAGACTGTATGAATTATCAAGAGCTAATAATGCTAATCTGTTGCCCACTGGCCTCTTGTTTTTGGGATGAATCGTATTTTCTTCACCTAGATCCAATGTAATAGCAATACCAGTATTAGGGGTTCTATGGTTTACCTTTCGTTGGACTTCCCTAATTCTAAACCCGTCACCGGCCTTGTAATCATATGGTGCTATCTGAACAAAATAAAATGGCAGTTTCTTTCCCCAGTTATTTCTACATTGCTCAATTAATATTGGGAAAGTGGTTTCATATCTTTTCGGATTATCTCTATTGGATTCTCCTTGATAATATATCATCCCTTTAATTGAATACCCTTGTAGTGGATAGAGCATTGCATTATACAATTCATATGGTCTTTTATTCAATTTAGGAGAATCTCTTAACGCTTCCAGCATACCTATCTTCTCATTATTTTCCTTACTTAACCATGCTTCAATTTTTGATCCACTGACTGCAGAAACAATGATCCCAATTGGCACATCAAGATCTGTATTTAACCTTTCCGCGAAACTATATGCCACAGCACTACATTCTGAAGTAGTTTGCGGAGTTGCATTTTTCCATTCTCCATTAACATCATACAATGGTGTCTTTGATGCCCCTTTGCCAACTGTAAAAAACCGAATTTGATGTTCTATTGATGTTGCGATCATATCGTTTGCACACTCACATTCGACCTTATGATTACCGATTGGCTGTATCACTTTCCATGCCATATTAGATTGTCCTCCACACAACCAAACTTCGCCAAAAAGTATATCTTTAATATTCACTTCACTTTCACTATCATGAATCTTTAATTGTTGAGATTCTCTACTATCTGAAGTTTTTAATTTCAATCTCCAATTACCTAGACCATCTGTTTTTACATATTTATCTTTTCCCCAGGATGTTTCTATAGTAACTAAAGCATTAGGAATTGCCTTTCCCCATAATTCAACTTTTGCTTTACGCTGCATAATCATTCCAGAAGAAAATATCTTGGGAATCCAAACCTTAGCATTAAGGCAATAGGGAACTATCATTAATAATGTTATGCAAATAAAATTCTTCATATTTGAATCTAGTTTATAATTATTCAATATCCATTTAATCTTACACAGACGATCACGACCTATAAATCATTAGCACATAATAGCAAATAATATCACATACTTCTTATATAGAGCTATATCTAGTGGATAATGAAACATATTCAAAGACCACTAGATATTTAATCTACATTTTTAACTAGTCAACTGATCGAAGGTTATTTTCATCGTCTATTCGAGTTCAATCAACGTTTCTGCATAAAAACAGAGGACTTACTAATTATCTTTAACAGACTTAAACCAACTCAAGATAGCAAGTTTCATCTCTTCAACTAGTTCTGGCTTTTGTTTTGCAATATTATTTTTTTCAGATATATCATTCTTGAGATCAAAAAGCATAACCTCCTCTTTTACAGGATGCAGAATCAATTTATAATCACCTCTGCGCATTGCAAAACGACCTCTCCATTCCCAAAAAAGATCACGACTTTCCATTCTTGCATTACTCGTTAATACATTAAAAAAATCTTGTCCATCCATCATGTGAGTATTTTCAATGCCCGCTAACTTCGTTATTGTTGGATAGATATCCATTGTCATTAAAATCTCATCAACCTCTATATGACGTAACCTTCCTTTCCAATAAACGATACATGGTACACGGTGTCCACCTTCATATACAGTGCTTTTACCTCCACGCAATGGGGTGTTCTTACTATACTTTGCTCCGCCATTGTCACTAAAGAAAAAAACGATAGTGTTCTTGTCTAATTTATTTTTCTTTAATGATTTCATTACCTTACCTATACCTTCATCCATTACCTCAACCATCTCTTTATATGTCTTACGAGTATCTTCATAGGAGCATTTGACATCTAATATTTCTTCCCCTGTGACTCTAAAGGCCTTATCATTACGTCCTTGAAATGGACCATGAGGAGCTTCATGCGGTACATATAGTAGAAATGGGTTATTCTTATTCTCTTCAATAAAATTCAATGCATATTTCGTTATTAAATCTGTAGAATAACCTTCTTCATTCTGAATTTTATCTTGTCTCCACCAATCCAAATAACCTCGATAATCTTGATGTCCGTGATAATCTATATTGCCACTAACAAAACCATTAAATGTGTCAAATCCCTGATTAATTGGATTATACATCGACTTATAACCTAGATGCCACTTCCCGCATATACCTGTAGTGTAACCAGCACCTTGAAATTGTTCCGCAAATGTAATTTCGGCTAAATCAAGCCCCTCATCTCTTTTCCATACCGTTACGATATCGGACACCGATGTTCTTTGTTGATATTTTCCTGTTAGAAGAGCTGCACGAGTTGGACTACAAACAGTCCCATTGGTATGAAAATCGGTTAAGCGAACACCTTTATTTGCTAGTTTATCTATATTGGGAGTTTTAATGTCTTTACTGCCATAACAACTAAGATCAGAATAACCGAGGTCATCTGCAACAAAAATTATAATATTGGGTTTCTCAGGATACTTTTTTGCCCATGTATTGGACACAACAAATAAACCAAAAAGTAATATTAATAGACGCTTCATTAGTTTTTGTGTTTTAGTTTAACAAACTCTGGAAAAATATAACAAGATCAATTATGATCTTATTTAGCCATTGCTATTTTAAATGATAATGCATAGGGGTTCGGTATTCCCTTGGTGTGAATTTTCAGACCTTCCGATGTTTGGTTCCACGTAACTTTTCCATCATAACCTAAGAGTGAAACGGATTTGATTTTATTATCTAAATATTCACTTGATTTTGAAAGAGACTTAATCAAATAATCTCCATTAAGATTGGCATCCATTGCAATTGCATATAATGTTTCGTCATGCATAGTAAAACGAAAATCTTCAGACATATACCCATCATCATCTTTCGTAAACTCTTTATAATGACCTTCTTTTGCATTAGTCGGACCCTCTCCATAAATTACCCAAGGTCTTGTATTATAGATAGCTTCACCATTTACCTCTAACCACCTACCTATTTTAACTAACTCCACTCTTTGATTGACATCTAACGTTCCATCTCCTCTTAGTGCTACATTTAATAGCAGGTTCCCATTTTTACTAACAATATCAACTAGCATATCTACAACAACATATGCAGGTTTTTTAACTACAGTATCACATTTCCTATAATACCATGTACTTAAAGGAGTATCTGTTTGCCAAGGATAAGGACGAAGACCACTAGCAACTCCTTTTTCAAAATCATCCACAACAGCTTTCTGATCAATAGGTCTCTTAATACATACGACTGCTTCACATTTGCCATGATGCTTTCTCATACTCGTATTGTAGAATTCTGCGACGATTCTTCTATATGTTTCTCCTAACTGATAACCTAAACCATCAAAATACAACAGATCAACATTGTATTTATCATATAATTCAGTTGTTCTTTTATACCATTTCTCTAAAAATAAAGTATCTGGTTTCTTTTGCCCAGATTCTAATTTTGGACAATATAGATCTTCCGGATCATATCCTTCCCACCACAAACCTTTTCCATCTTCCTTCAATAAATTTCCATCGTAAGGCACTCCTTTCATCGGCCCCTCTTGATCTGATTCATAAGCTCTTTGGTTATGTTTCCAACAACGTGCAGAATGTGATGACACACCAAAATATAATCCTTGACCTCTAATCGCTTCTTCCCAATCCTTGATAATATCCCTCTTTGGTCCCATATTAACAGAGTTCCAAGGTTGATAACTTGAGTCCCAATTATCAAAGTTATCATGATGATTAGCCATCGGAACAACATACTTCGCTCCTGACTTCTTAAAAAGAGAGACTAATTCATTTGGATCCCACTTTTCAGCTTTCCATAAAGGACATAAATCTTTAAATCCAACTTTACTAGGATGTCCATGATGCTTTATATGATAGTCATAAGTTCCATCTGCCCAATCGGGGATTCTTTTAGACATTGATGTATCCTGCCAATACATCCACTTACTGTACCAGCCTGTAACGGCCATCTGGGAAGCGACCCCCCAATGTAAAAATATTCCAAATTTTGCATCTCTAAACCACTCTGGGCAATTATATTGATGCAAACTCTCATCTGTTGTATTAAAAACGACCTGATTCGCCTTATTATTTTTAGAAGCTATTGCTCCTCCTATTTGACAATAGAGTAATAATAATGTGATTAATCTTGTTTTCATAATTTTATAATTTTGAGGATGTTATTATATCAACAAAGGATAACACAAATAGAATGACTTAGACTTAGAATCAGAACTTAAACCAAGAATTTTTTTTATACATAAAACATATTGCCATTCTATTATTACTAACTGAAGTCCCCTAAATAATACTAGTGGGATAATTGAACCTCGTAATGGTCTTTAGCATGATTCAAAATAACTATCAATTCATCAACAATTTTTGTGTTATTGCTAGCAACATCTTTTACCTCCTTAGGGTCTTTATCTAAATTGTACAAGTAACCTTTTAATGAATCAATAGGATATCCAAGTTTTTTATAATACTCCATTGCTCCTCGCCTGTATGGGTTGTTAGCATTCCCATCTCCATTCTCGATGAAAACCCAAGGACCCTTCCGAATTGCAAACTCTCCATTTGCACTATGATGAATGGTATATGGTCGAATTTCTTTATCTTTCCCTTTCAGCAAAGGCAAAAAGGAGTAACTATCTTCACCTTGAGATTTATCGTGTTTTGCATTAGTAATATCTGCAGTGGTTTCAAAGAAATCCGCCAAACAAATTGTTTGATCGGTCTTAAGTCCTTTTTCTATACTGTTTGGCCAATGTGCAAAAAATGGAACCCTGTGACCACCTTCCCAAGTATCTCTTTTCACACCCTTTAGATATCCCGAGCTATTATGATTTGTTTCAATATATCTGTTATATGCTAATATTTCAGGACCATTATCACTTGTCAAAATAATTAATGTGTTATCAAGTACCCCTTGTACCTTAAGAGCTTCCACAACAGTTCCTACCACATCATCAACTTCCATTACGAAATCACCATATCCACCAATACTACTTTTACCTTTATATTTTGGACTTGGAGCAACAGGTGTATGCGGAGCATTAATTGGAAAGTATATAAAAAATGGATCTGAATTATGGCTATAAGACTCAATCTGCCTTACAACCTTACTTGTGAAATTGGGTAAAAACCATTCTGGGCCTCTTCCTTTTTTTGCCGGACCAGGACGTCCATAAACACATTTTTCAACATATACAGTATCAGGTTTTTCTATAAATTGATCATTTTCTACGATAAGATAAGGTGCCATATCCATCGAGCCGGAGATGCCATAGAAATAATCAAAGCCAAAAGAAGTTGGGCCACTCTTTATTTTTTGCTCATAATCAATATTCGTTATCTTCTTCGGATTTATTTTTTCCCCATCAGTCGTAGCAAAATCCATACCTAAGTGCCATTTCCCGATACATGCCGTTTGATAACCTTTTTGTTTAAGAAGTGATGCAACAGTCATTCTACCAGGTTGCATAAGTGATTTATCACATCCTGAAAGAACACCTTTTTTCAACCTTGTTTTCCATGCATATCTACCCGTCAATACACTATAACGAGAAGGAGTGCAAACAGAAGAACTTGAGTGAGCATCGGTAAAAGTAATTCCATCCTCAGCAAGCTTGTCTATATTGGGGGTTTTAATCTTGGACCTTAGATTTAGACTACTTATGTCTCCATAACCTAAATCATCCGCTAATATTAAAATAATATTAGGATTCTTTGAGGGGTGTTTCTTTGCAATCGAAACACTCGAAATAAGCACTAAACTAGCGGTACTTACTGCTACAATTAGTCTATTTAAAAATAACATTTTATGTGTGTTTATATTAGTTAACAATCAACATTCGTAGACCTAGAATCAAACAAATTTGAATTCTCTATATCGACTTCTTTGTCACAATCGAATTAAAAACAACTATACATTTAGCCTACAGATGTGGTGGGAAATAATCGTTACAAGATAATTTTAAATCCGATTACTAAACATTCGATCTTATTTTTTATAGCCTAATGAAAAGACTGCTCATTCAGTTGTTATCCTTTCATGCTGAAATTATGAAAATATAAGAAATAATCTGTTTGCAAGAATATCATATATGTTTCGAGATATCCAGTTCTATTAGCTATGTATAAAAATGTCCTAATGTTACAAACTATCCAAAACAATCAGAACGTGTGTCTATACAATATTACAAATTGAAACATGGGGACTTATGTATTAAACATCCAAAAGGTTTTATTGGGAACTAAATGAGCACACAAAATAAAAAACACTAGAAAATATAATCGTTTATATTTGACGATATCTACTTGGTGTATGCCCAGTATGATCTTTAAAAACTGTACTAAAGTAACGTTGATTGTCAAACCCAACTTGTAAGGATATTTGTTTAACTGAAAGATTCGTATTCTTTAATAATTGCGATGCTTGTTTGATTCTTTGGTTACGTATGTATTCTCCAATACCTTCTCCAATCACCGCTTTAAACTTCACATATAAAGAGGAACGACTCATTTCTAACTTAGACTGTATAAATGTTGCATCTAAATATGGGTTTTGTAAGTTATCTTGAATGGTCTTAATTATTCTTTCATGAAAGACATCATCACTTGTCATATTCTGAAATCGTTCTTCATTTAAATCGTAAACATTAACTACATTTTTAGTATAACTACATTTTCTCAATAAAGACCGAACCATAACAACAAATTCCTCTTCTTCAAATGGCTTTGTCAAATATAGATCGACACCACTCTGAAACGCCAATATTTTACTCATGGAGTCAACATCCCCTGATAGAATAAGAACAGGAATATGAAATAAATTTGCATCTGATTTTATTTGACAACAGAAATCATTTCCATTTTGACACAAACAATTTGCATCCGCAATAATTATCTCAATACTCTGATTGGATAATATATCCCATACTTCATCTTCACTTGACACAATAATTAAATTACTGCAATATCCAATCGCATTTTGAATAAACTCAATCATACAAGAATCATTTTCGAGTAATAAAATTGAGGAAATAGAAGTTTCACATCTTTTTTCAAGACTTCGACCTTCATAGTCTTCATCATCAAACAACACATTATCAGTCCTCTCCTCACAAGGGACAACTACTTCAAATGCTGCACCGTTATCACCGCTTTTCAACTCATGAATTGTGCCATTCATTAATCCAATCAATCTTTTAGCATACGATAATCTTACCCCATGATCAAATATTGTATTATCTCCTTGGCTAAAGAACTTTGAGAGATTCTCTATATGGCCTTGAGTGATCCCTCTTCCATTATCTTTTATTTGAATAGATATTATTTGATCGATAATAGTACCTATGACTATTATTACACTCCCTACAGGAGCACAGGCTACCACATTCTGAATCAACCCACTCAAAACCATCTCAAAATTATCTACATCAAGTTCTACAAACTTATCTTTTGGTAAGTCAATCCTGAGAGAAATATCTTTCGTCATCATAGAATCTTGAAACTGATCTAACACCTCTTTAAACCAATCATGAAAATTAACAGTGGAAAAAGATAAAGACTTATATTGAGAATTTATTCGTTTAAATTCTAATACATTATCCAGCATCTTCTTCATTTTAGTAGCTTGATAATCTACTCTCCTCAACTGTTCGACAACTTGACTTTGAGTTACTTCATTTCGTCTCAGAAGTTGTCTTATTGGGCCGTAAATTAATGTCAAAGGAGTTCTTAATTCAGATGACATCTTAGTCAAAAATAGATCTTTCTGCTGAACCATTTCAGTAATGTCTGCTTTCCTCCTTTTTTCTAAGTCAAGCTCATACTTCAATTTAGTTCTCTCTTTACTCCAACAAAGCACTCCAATTAAGGCAATACAAATCACTCCAAATATAGTCACTCCAAATATCCAATGCTTCCACCATGGTCTTTCAATAATCATCAATAAACTCAACGCCATTTTTTTCCAACCACCATCAGGTAAATCACACCATACATTCAATAGATACTCACCTGGAGGAAGATTTCCTAAGATCAAGTTTCCTGCATCAAACACAACAACCTTTTCAGAATAACCATCAATAAAATATTTAAACTTACGTTGTCTGAAAAAACTTGATTCATCCACTGAAATACTAATTTCTATTCTTTCATTATCCCACGGCAGTTGAACAGCAATCGTCTTTTCATTATCATATGTATCAACCTTTTCACCATTTACTGTTATGTGGTTTATAAATGGGAAAGCATCGACTTTTCTCATATAATTTGAGAAAAGTCTATTTTTTATAACGACAAGACCATTATTTGCTCCCATATAAACATTACCATTCATACTACTACATGTACCCCTCCTAGAATATTCATAACAAGATGCACCTTCTGATTCCCCAAAATATCTTACAGTTTCTGACCTTAAATCTAATTGGTATAGAGCGGATGTTGTTCCAATCCATAAAATGTTATCCCCACCGTCTGCAATAGAACAAATAGTTTCCCAATCCACTCCTTTGATATCGTATCTATTTATTGTATTATTTTCATAATACAACAATCCATAGTTAGACGATATCCATATTTTACCATCTTGAACAACGATACTAGCAGCAATGAAACTATTGTTAGTTTCTAACTTGAAACTTCTCGAAATCGGAGAAACTCTCTTTTGTCTAAAATCAATATAATGTGCCCCTTTTAAACCAATACCCAGATACAAAGAATCATTAATAGGTATGATCTCTGTCATAAATAGAGATAGCTGACCTTTCCATCCATTTCTTCTAGATAAAGTAGTAACCGTTCCATTCGGTTCAATTATTTCAATCCCTTTCCCTAATTTCCATACTCTATGGTTATAGCCTTTTGAATAAAATATGGACAGCGATAAATCATCTATTGATGTATTTAACCAAGGATAAAGTGTATCATTATCAAACCTCATCTTATCAATATCAAATACTTTTGATCCTTTTCTATATAATCTCACAATGAGTTTACCTGGTTTAAACTCACAGAGAGACATTATTTTTTCATTTTTAAATTCAGATACATGTATAAATTCATCCTTATCTGGCAAGTATACATTCAATCCACCTCCATCGGTTCCTATCCATATATGATGATATTTACTATCTTCACAAACAGATATCACTGAGCCGTTACTTAAACCGAATCTCCCCCCCTCTAAAACTTCTTTATAACTAGACAGTGTACTCTCATTTATACAAGACAATCCAGACTTAACACTTCCTGCAAAGATATTTTTATATTTATCGACAAAAAGATCTTGAATAGAATTTGAAATTAAACTTTGGTTATTGCCTTGTATATGCTTTAAACATGAAATACATTTATTGTTATAATTATAAATTAGAACTCCATCTCCATCAGTAGCAATCCAGACACTTCTATCTCTTTTTACCATATCAAGCACCATGGGATATCTTGATACAGCACATGACTTAAAATCAATTTGTGATAACTTTCCATCTCTGGAATATAAGAACACACCCTTATGATGAGTCGCAATTATATATTCTTTATTAGGTAACGATATTATTCTACTTGGATGATACTTTTTGAATTGTTTCTTTTTAACTAGAATAGAAATCTTCCCTATATGAAATTCAAACTTTTGGACCCCTTTATTTGATGCTATAATAATATTTGAATCTATAGAAAAACATATCCCACAAGGAGCATACAAAGTTTGTTTATTGGGGTAAGTCACAAATCGGATATTCTTATTTATACCATCATAGATAAATACTCCTTTTGAGCAACCAAAACACAGAAGACTATCATTCTTACAAACATTAAGTAGGCGACCATGTTTCTTCTTTAAAGAAATTTGGACAAAATTGGAATTTCCTCTTTTTAAGAAAAATAGATGTTCAGATGAACCAACCCATATCGTACTATCAACAGATTCCACAACAAATCGAGGTTTAGTTCTTAATGCATTCTTGTCTAGTACAATATCCTCAATTTTATCACCATTCCCACAACACAAGCCCTTTTCTGTTGCCATCCAAAGAAGTCCTTTATAATCCCGACATATAGAATAAACAGTATTACTTGCTAAGCCATTTTTAACAGTAATCGGCACATAACTATATGGCTTAGCAGCAATACAATTTAAATTACAGGCTGTATATAAAATGAGTACTAGAAGAATTTTTTTCATAGAAAAGAGCAAAAGAAACTGTTAGCATCATAAGGCATCGTAAAGAAACAACAATGCTTCCGCAGACATTACACAAAAGAATAGTTGTTTATCAGTCAGACGACATATCCGTTCGGCAACAAGACACTGAAATTGCATTTCGCGCTAAACTTTATAGTCAAGGGGTTAATCCTTAATCTAGACACCCAACATCATGAAGGGCTGTAAGTTCACACTTTTCAATAGTTATTTCTAATGGTGGAACTTACAGCCCTAAGTTTATTAGAAGCGCATAAACATCAAGTTAAATACTAGAATAGATAAATGATATTCTCTTCAGGATATGCTGTATTATCACAAATTTAATATTCGCATAATGCAAAATATTTAGAAAAAACACCATTTAGTTATTGATCTATTTTTTACGACAAAGTCTAGCTATACTATATTATAAGCGAATATTTTCTATCTTTAAAACATAAGCATAGTCGACTAATTTCCCATTTGGATTATATGTGGGCATGGTAACGATTACACCTTCTTTATCATCTTCAAATGAGAGAAATCCGTCAATTCCAAGTAAGGTAACCTTTGAATCTTTCGATACTTGCACATCACGTAACACGATCTCATTTCCTGGCCATTTTGGCAGTATTGCATACAAACTACCATCTTTATATGTAAAAAACACCTCTTTGGCTGCCATTCCTTTGGGAGGTCTTATTGTTTGATCTAATATATAATCTCCGCCAACATATGAGACATTCTTTTTCTTATAATCTCGATCCCCCGCTGACCATTGAAACGGTTTTTTCCATTTTATTGTTCCATAAATAGCTTCTCCATTAAGATCTAACCAGTGACCAATTTGGAGCAAACGCTCTTGCATTATAACAGGAATGGTACCATCCGATTTTGGTCCAACATTCAACAGTAAATTACCCCCCATACTTACTAGATCACATAACATTAAAACCATTGCTTTGGGAGAAGTGTAGTCCTCGATATTTTCGGCTCTATTGTATCCATAAGAAAACCCCATACCTCTATTCTCTTCCCAAGGTTTATCTCCTTCCATCCCTTCCACTTCATATTCTGTTGTTCTATATCCACCATGCTGGTGCCGACACCCCTTGAACCATCGGTCATTGATGACAACATAGTCTTTACATGGTGATTCTTCATATAACCAGGTTAAAAGTTCACCACTGCGCCAATAACTATCCCCATGATCCCATTCGCCATCTGCAAAAATCAAATCAGGAGTATATCTATTTACTAACTCTTTAAACTGTGGATGATAGTGTTGAGAAACAAATCGAGGATCTGAATCTAGATACCAAGGGTGATACCATTCATACAAACTATAATAAAGGCCTGCTTTCAATCCTTCTTTCTTCATTGCTAACATATATGGGGCAATGAGATCTTTTTTAGGTCCAACCTCTCCTGCATTCCATTCCATCTCTCTCATATCCTGTGCATGTTGGTTTGGCCACAATGTAAATCCATCATGATGTTTTGATGTCAACACGACATACTTAGCACCAGCACGCTTAAAGAGTTTTGCCCAAGATTCTGGATTATATAATTCAGCTTTAAACATCTTTGCAAAATCATAATATGAAGATTCTTCTCCATAAACACTGTTTTGAAAATGAGGTATTGCCATCGGATCAGGATTATTATTGCCGAATATACTACGACTTTCCAACCATTTTTGGTACCACTCTGTGTAGGTTCCCACAGGCGACCATGATGGGACAGCATAAGGCCCCCAATGGATAAAAATACCAAACTTAGCATTTTGATACCATGATGGAATTTCTCTTTTATCTATCTTTTCCCATAATTTTTTTGATGTTCTCTCAGAATAAGGAGGTAAATCATTATTATTTTTTTGTCCAAAAACAGCAGTTGAACTAAAAAATAATGCAATAAATAATATAGGTACAGCTAATTTCATAATCAAGGTGTGTTTACATTAGTTATTTTTATCTAATTTACATATTTATACATTACAAACCAACACTTAACAGTTTTTCATTTTATCAAAACAAAGGCGAATGAGTCTAAATCTCAAATTTAGGGCAGAAGAGGTTAAATTTATTGCCCAATCTAAAACATACACATTTTGTTTTTTACTCAAAAATTGATTTATAACATTAACTTTTATTAATCTAATGAATTAAGTTATATTTAGATGCAATTACGAAACTAATATACATACACAATTATATCAATAAACTTCTTCTTATGAAATCATTTATTTGGACTTGTTTAGTCTTACTAATTTTATTACCCATAAATACAGATGGTCAAAACCACTGGGAAGACCCGTCTTTCTTTCAAAAAAACAAAGAAGAACCTCATGCAACATTTAAACACGTAGAGAATAAAGATGACCTTTTTTCTACTCGAATAGATGACCTATCAAACTATCAGCTTCTTAATGGAAAATGGTTTTTCAATCTTGCGAATAATATTGAGACAGCACCAAAAAAATTCTTTAACGATGATTATAATATCAAGAAATGGAAGAAGATATCTATTCCGAGCAATTGGGAAATAAATGGATATTCTTTCCCTATCTACACTAACATTGTCTATCCATTTCCTAAAAATCCACCCCATATTCCAGCAGATAATAATCCTACGGCATCACTTAAAAGATCCTTCACCATTCCAAAATCTTGGAATGGCAAAAAGATTATTATTCATTTTGGTGCAGTAAAATCAAATCTAACCTTATGGATAAATGGTAAAGAAGTGGGATATAGTCAAGGGTCTAAAACACCTGCCGAATTTGACATAACCCCTTATATTAAAAGAGGTCAAAACACTGTCAGTGTACGTATTATGAGATGGTGTGACGGATCATACCTTGAAGACCAAGACTATTGGCGCGTAAGTGGAATTGAAAGAGATGTATATCTTTATGCAGTAGATCCGGTCTATATTAAAGATCTATTTATAAAAAGCAGTTTGGATAGAAATTATAAAGATGGACACCTCACCATTGAAGCAGATATATCGAATGAATGCCAAAGCATTAATGCACCTGTTAAACTCACATTCCAACTTCTAAACGGTGAAGATAGTATTATTGCAACAGGGAGTCATGAAAAAATACTCACAACTAGAAGAACAAAGATTGACTTTTTCAATATCATTTCGTCTCCACTAAAATGGACCGCTGAGACTCCTAATTTATACTACCTAAGGCTAAAGCTTTTAACAGAGAATAAGACGCTAGATGTTACAGGCACTAAAGTTGGTTTTAGAAAAGTTGAAATCATAGACGAGCAGTTCTGCATTAATGGGGTTCCTGTATATATTAAAGGCGTTAATAGACATGAGCACGATCAAAAAACAGGTCATGTAATTTCTGAAGCATCTATGAGAAAAGACTTGGAACTAATGAAACGAAACAATATTAATGCGATCCGTTTAGCACATTACCCCAACGACCCTCTCTTTTATGATCTTTGTGATGAATATGGCTTCTACATTTGCGATGAAGCAAACATCGAGTCACATGGAATGGGGTATGGTAATAAATCCCTCGCAAAAGATCCCACATGGAAAAATGCACACATGGATAGACTTATTCGAATGGTTGAACGAGATAAAAATCATCCATCCGTGGTATTCTGGTCTTTAGGGAATGAAGCCGGTGATGGCAAAACATTTGAAGCAATGTCAAGATGGCTACATCGTAGAGATCCTTCCAGAGTAGTTCAATATGAACGAATTGAACGTAGACCTCACACGGATATCATATGTCCGCAATACCCAACCATAGAATCCATGAAAGACTATGCTGACAACCCAGCATCTTACCGTCCATATATCATGTCTGAGTATGCACATGCAATGGGAAATTCAGTTGGCAACTTTGCCGATTATTGGGAACTCATCTACAAAAAGAAGCTTCTTCAGGGAGGATTTATTTGGGATTGGGTTGATCAAGGCTTCCTAGAACACACTAAAGATGGCACCCCGTATTGGACCTATGGTGGCGACTATGCCCCAGAACAGATACATACTGATGGAAACTTCTGCATCAATGGTTTAGTTCAGCCAGATAGGACTCCTAATCCTTCTCTATTTGAAGTAAAAAAAGTGCACCAATTTGTTCGTTTTATCGCAAAAGATTTAGAGAATGGAAAGATCCAAATAATTAATCAATATGATTTCATAGATTTATCCAACATTCGAATTGAGTGGGAACTTATTGCGAACAACAATATAATCAAGAAAGGAACTCTTAATGATCTAAATTTAAAAGCAAAAGAATCAAAAAATGTATTAATTCCAATATCTGAAATTTCCCCTAACAAAGGAGTTGAGTATTTCCTTAACTTTAAAGCCTACTCGAAAAATGAGGCTCCATTAGTCCCCAAAGGATGGCTATTGGCATATGAACAATTCCAACTATCAAAGGAAAATAGTCACAAACCTTACACGACATCCGGTCCTAAGCTTCGTATGATTGAACTCAAAAATGGTATTAAGATCTCAAACAAGAACGTAGCTATTAATTTTGACCACATAAATGGGGAAATAACCTCATATAAGATAGATGGGAAACAAATGTTTGAGCAAGGACCTACTCCAAACTTTTGGAGAGCGCCTAATGATAATGACTATGGAGCGCAACTCCAAAACAAACTCAAAAAATGGAAGCTAGACTCGAAGAATAAGGCCGTTGATCATTTCAATGTCTCCTCCAATAAAATGGAGGTATGTATAACCTACTATTTTACACTTCCAAATACGGCTAGTGAACTAACAGTTAAATATCATATATATAATGATGGAATTATCAAAGTAGATGAGAGAATTATCGTTGGCGAAAAAGCCCCAATGATGATGCCTAGATTTGGAATGAACCTTATTTTAACAGACCAATTTTCCAACCTTACATACTTTGGACGTGGTCCTTACGAGAACTATTGGGATAGGCATGCAGCCTCAATTGTTGGAGAATACAACAGTCAGGTTGTTGATCAATATCACGATTACGTTAGACCTCAAGAGAATGGGTACAAAACGGATGTACGCTGGGCCACATTGACAGATAAACATGGGAATGGTCTTATGTTTATCGGAAATAACCTTATTTCTATCAGCGCTCTTCCCTTTTTGAACAGTGATCTTGACTCTGGAGATAAACGATCTGGTCATATACACGAACTACCGAATCGAAAGATTATAAGTCTTAACATCGACTACAAACAAACAGGCGTTGGAGGATATAACAGTTGGAACGCTTTACCAAGAGAGAAGTATCGTTTAAATCAAAAGCGATATCATTACAGCTACTATATTTGTCCTATCAATAAAGACGAAGATCCATATGAAAAGGCAGCATTCTAACCAACAAGTACATACTAAATAAAACAGATCTTATGAACTTAAAAAGGGAGATATCAATATTTTATGATATCTCCCTTTTTTGATACGAAAACTTATAATGATATATTACTAACACTATCACCATCGTGCTGAATTGATCTAGCATATTTTCTTGCAGAACGCCCGAAAATCATAACCATTCCAACTTTATGACCAATAGGTACCCCTAATCTTTCTTTCAATTCTGGGGCTACATCTTCTAAAACATTGGTAGCAAAACCATCCCAGAGCGTCGCAATGTTATTCGAATTTGCTAACAACTCAAAATAACTCAATGCTATAGCACAATCATAATCAGGCGACGTTCCATTTTCAGGAGCCGATGCGATAACAACATGTGGTGCATCTCTAAAAATAACATCAATACCTTTAGCAAACCACACCTTAGAAAAGTTTGTTAAATATTGAAACCTAGATGAAATGGCTCCTGCCTCACTCTTGTCACTAATCGTTTGATATATCAATTCCTTAAGGGGTTGCATCCCCTCTTTATTATTCACCACATTAAAATGAACGCCATTCTCATTTTTAGCAGTCGGAGCATAGGAAGCAGTCTGAAGTAACTCCTTAATTAATGTAGGATCAACTTCTTCTGATTTAAATTTACGTACAGAACGACGATTTTTCATTAAATTCCCTAACGCTTCCGAGTTTGGTAATGCAACAGAAGTTGAAACACTATCCTTAGGATCTTTATCAAAAATAGAAATCGCACCTTGTCCACAAATAGCCAAACAATGCTGACATTTTAAACAATTGTTTTCTTTCCCTTCTTTAATCGTCGGAAATCCGGACTTACAATCAATAATTAATACAGGACAATCTTTACTACATAGTCCACACTGGGTACATTTTCCCTGATCAACAGTGAAATTCATCATCACTCAACCTCTTTAGTTATTCTCATGATTAGTCTATTAATAGACTAACACAGTTCATTATTTCTCAATTATCTGCGATTCACTCTTGTCGCTTCCAATACGAATCACCTCTCCTATCTTGCTCATAACATGCTCATAAGCTTTTGTTGAATGAGGGATAAAACAGTCACTACAATCTTTCACTCCATTAGTATATTTAAAGTTCCCACCACACTGATCTTTCAACATATACAGTGGACAATAACAAAAGAGACAATTAAATCCTGAATCATCTTTTACCTTATGACATGGAAAGAACTCGCATTCCTTATGTTGTGAGAATTTGTAATTCTCTGTATCAAATTTTCTTCTCATTATTCAAGTTTTAGATCTAACAGAAGCAAAATACAAAGCTACAATTAGAACATTCGACAAGCAAAAAAGAACCCTTTATATTCATTTTAGATTAGCTGAGAATAAACATAAAAGTACAATGAATTGTAATTGAAAGAAAAGCATTATGCTATAAATTACGTATTGTTATCTATCAAAAACCAATAACCTCTCCCTTTACTTTTACTGCATCTGATCACTTTCATAAATATAAATAGCATCTTTACCACTAGATAAACGAGAAAACATAAAACCAGCAACCCTTGAAGCCTTAATGGGTTTATATTTTTTCATTTTGCCTCCAATATGAGAAAGCAACTTCATAAAAGGCACAGAGAGTTTTTCAGTAAAACGAGGATCCCCCTCCCTCTCTGCGACAATGACCGATGGACGATAGATATGTACTTCATCAAAACCAATATTACATATAAGTTCTTCCATTTCAGCCTTTGTTCTTAAATATATCCCCTTCGCATTTTTACTCACTCCGATTGAGCTTATGACGTGAATAGACTTTATTCCTTGAGCGTATCCCCATCTTGCTATTCGAACTACAAGATCACGATCTACTGCAACAAATGCCTCTTTAGATCCCGCTTTATTCATTGTTGTACCGATCGTTACACATAACACATCAGCCTCGATAGTCAATGATTTTAAATTGGAATAATCTAGAATAACCTCATCTGTATTTAAACTCTCATTAGC
This sequence comes from Prolixibacteraceae bacterium, assembly GCA_028377305.1. Taxonomy (GTDB): domain Bacteria; phylum Bacteroidota; class Bacteroidia; order Bacteroidales; family Prolixibacteraceae; genus Halosquirtibacter. The sequence continues at coordinate 34,608 of JAONJW010000018.1, forward strand.
ATAACCGGACTCTCGACGAACTACATTTACTAGCGAGACATCATGAGATTCTATTTCACGCTTAAGACAACCACCTACAGCTCCTGTAGATCCAAATAAAACAACTTTCATAACATAAATATTTAGCTTCTTAAATAACATTTACGGGACATCTCATTTTCAAGCATATTAATAAGAGATAATATAAATCCCCAACAAGTAAAATTAATAAATTACACAGAGTCATTCGTGAATTCAAGCGACAAATGCTTCTTTTTGCCTATTTTTAGCATCACTAACATCTAACAAACACTACGATGACACAATTACACAAACTAATAATCCTATTCATTCCAATTATATCTTTAAAATTAAATGCTCAACCAATAGATATTAACGGTAATATCAATAAAGTCGAATGGAAAAATGCGACTACAATTAATGGCCTTTACGCGCCATGGGAAGATGAAATCAAGAAAGATAACTCAATAGTTCAATATTTTATTAAAGATGGGTGGTTGTATTATAATTTTCAAGTTCAGGACACCACCTTGTTATACGAACCCTATGTAAATGAGAAATCTGTTCCAAAATCAGATAGAGTAGAAATATTCTTCGCAATGCACAAGAATTTAAAACAATATTACTGCTTTGAAATAGATTCAAGAGGAAATAAACTGGATTATCACGCGTCATACCATCGAATTTTTGATCAAAATTGGGATTTCTCTTACACCAAAACAGCAACAAAAGTAGAGAAAAACAAATATATCGTAGAAGGAGCAATCCACATCAAACAGCTCGATATATTTAACTCTAACGGAAAGAGTTTCTATATGGCTATTTTCAGAGCAGATTATGGCCCAAACAAACAACGAATATGGTATTCTGCAAAAAACATAAAAACTAGAACTCCAGACTTTCACCTGCCAAAGGCTTTCTTTAAAGTTAAACTTTAATACGTCAAATAAACTATTTTTCACAGCACATAATCAAAGAGGTGAATACTCACCTCTTTGATCAGGATTATTACAGTTTATCGTATAGTGGTGTATTAAAGTAGTATATCTTTTTTAATGTCTTTCCAAGTCTTTAGCTTGATATTAAAGTCATCCCACAGCTCATATGGAGTACTTAGACTAGATAAACCTTTAACAGCATCTGATATTACGGTCACATCAAATCCTTTTTTAGCCAAAGCTATTGCTGCTTGACTAACACAAACATTTTCAGCTACTCCAAAAACATACATCTGCTTCTCCTTTAATAGAGGCAAAAGAAGCTTACTATTCGGATTACCTTCATAAAAGTCAAACTTATCCTTTAATATGATCAAAGGGCATTTATCTTGATATATTGATCTAAGCTGATTTTCTGATATGGAGCAATTCCATGGCAATTCAACAGCATTCTCTTCAATTCTTGATAAAACACTTCTTACCCCTTTATCACCTGCAATACAATGAGGTGGAAATGTACTTACATAATTCGGATGATCTGAAAGCTCTTCAGAATCAACAAAATGATGGTCCTTTGTCGAAATTAACCGAACTTCATGTTCTCGAACAAAGTCTAATATTTCTTCCCACAAACTGATTAACCTCTCAGCTCCCTCAACATACAATGCTCCATGGGGATCAACAAAATCATATTGCGTATCAATATTCCAAAATACAATCGGCTTATTACTCATAATAAAATTATCTATTATAAACGACCTATTTAATTACATTCTTCCATTTACTATAATCCAGGAGTATAGTAAGACCATCAAATATAATCAATAAGAAAATAACCAAAAGCGTTCTAAAACAAAAAAAGCTACCTCTTAAGACGAGGCCACTGAAAATGTCCTTCATATTTGGATAAAATAATATTTAAATAGGGTTGCATTAGTACGATTTAAATACATCCCTATTTTTGTTTGTTTTTTAGACTAGCTCAAATACGCTTATTTTACCTCTAATTACGCCTTATTATTAGTATAGATAAGAGTGTTCTGAACCATGTCTCTTTTCTATTGTAGTTTTATGATTCTTTTGAGATTAACTGCAAAAATTGTCATAGCAGCCTGCAAATTAATATTTTCTATCCCATATGCAATTGCTCGATTATAACCATGTCGTTTCTTTAATTCACCATTTTTTGCTTCAACCTTATATCGGTGTTTGGATTTTTCTTTAAAGAATTCTGTCTTTTCAAACTCGATCTGCTTAGCATGTGTTTCTCCATTTATCTTTACAGAATAGGTTTTACTTTTAGCACCTTCTTTGTAACATCCTTATTTTTTGGAACATGTTTTACATTTTTCAATATCAAAGTAATAACATATTGCCTGGTTGTTTCCGATATTCTTCTTCCCTTGCGTCACTCGCCTTATAGCCATATGTCATGCAGGACAAATAAACAACCTGCATCTTTATTGAATTCATCTTCTTTCCTCCTAATACCTTTACTTACAGATGGATTTAGTCTTGCTACTATTTTAATATTTTACTCTTCAGCTTTTTCTATATTATTTTTCCCTGAATATGCTCCATCTCCAATAACTGTATTAACTTCAATTCCATTCTCTCTACTTTGTTGAATTAAGGCTTGTAATTGTGGACCATCTCCTTTCTCTCCTGAAGTTACTGTAGCTGCAGTAATTATTCTTTCTTCAGTAATTGCAAGGTGTGTTTTATATCCAAAGAATAATGAGTCTGCTGATTTATACCCAACTCTAACATCTGTATCTTTTGATATTGTAAAATGATCTTGAGTATCATCAATAGTCTCTTTTAATAGGTTGATCTTTTCTCTTATTGAGGGAATCTTAGATATGCTTTCATCTTTGAGAAGTGTCTCTGGAAGTTCCAAATAGTATTCAAGTTCATTGGATAAGTCGTGGTCATCATTCTTTTTGGGTAGTTTTGATTTATACTCATCATCCTGATTATATACCGTTTTACGAAGCAATTTTGTTCGCTCTTTTAGAACTTCAATTGCAGATAATGGATTTTATCTTGATTTGATATGAGTAGCATCTACTATGATTGATTTAGACTTGATAATATCCTTGTCCATCGCCAGCTTAACTGTTTTTCCAATTACTAAATTAAGCAGATCGTTATCTTTCAGCCTTAATCTGCGAAACTTCGTAAGTGAACTCGGATTAATCACATCTGATTCTGGTGACATATCAATAAAAAATTTGAGAGACATGTCATATCTTGAACGCTCTACAACGTCAACATCTGATATAGAGTAAATACACTTCAAAAGAAGATATTTATACATCCTGATCGGACTCTCTCTGCATTCCTACCATTATTATGACAATACTTTTCTGAAAGTTCATCGTAGATAAAACTGAAATCGACTAGAGTATTAATCTGACGAAGTATATTATTCTCTGGAATAATCAAATCATACAATTCACCATATTGGCTTAATTGAAGTGTTTGTTGTTGAACGAGCATGGCTAAACGATTTGAAGGCTAAGATAAAAAAAGCACCAAGTCAAATTATTATGACTTGATGCTTTTTTACTTTTTCAGTGGCCTCTTAAAATGAGGCAGCTTTTTTTACAAAATTAAAATAGTGACTACTTCAATGCTTTATCGATTTGATTCAACAGTTCATTAAACTCCGTCAATGTGTAACCTTGTGATTGATACACGACTTTACCATCTTTACCAATCAAATAATTTCTAGGAATCTGACGCGATGCATATTTACCAAACACTTTGCTATCCATATCAGGAACAAAATTCATATCATAGTCATATTTCTTTTTAAAATCCAATAAAGCTTCCCAGCTGTGATCACGACCTAAAAGAATCAATTCAAAATTAGGGTTATCTTTGTATTTAGGCCAAAGCTCTCTTGCAAACTGAGGAATCTCCCTACGACATGGAGGACACCAAATAGCAAAAAAAGTCAACAATACCACTTTCCCCTTGTAACTACTCAAATATTTTGGTGTATTTGGTGCGATCTCAAAACGGAAATCAGGAGCTTTTGCTCCATTCTTAACATTTGTTCCCTCAACACTACCAGAGTTACCTGCGATAGATGAAAACGCCATTACCAAAGCGACAATACACAGAGTTAATCTTTTCATAAAAATGTAATTAAAATATCAGACATTTATTAGACAGAGAGACTTTTTGTCTCATGTAACTTAAAATCACAAAATATTTTTACAATGAATTTATCACATAATTAAATTTTATGTAAGTACATCTACAAATCTAAAAACGTTTCGTTAATTATTAAACGAAAAACGAAAATAATTATCAAAAAAATTAATTAATTTTTGTAAATAAAAGACATAGAAAAGTGATAAATCAGTCCGATCGACAATAAGCAGATAGATCTCCTAAAAATGAGAAGGGTTTAGTGCAATATCTTTGCTTATCACATACAAAAAATGCCCTATTCTCATCAAAAGAGAATAGGGCATTAATCATTCATGAACTACTTAAATTATGCTAGTTTCACGTTAACTGCATTTAGTCCTTTACTACCTTCTTTAAGCTCAAAAGTAACTTGGTCATCTTCTTTAATTTCGTCAACCAAACCAGTTACGTGTACGAAATACTCATTGTTTGTCTCATCTTCTTTAATGAATCCATAACCTTTTGAATCATTAAAAAACTTTACAATTCCTTTGTTCATTTTAAAAAAAGTTGCGCTTTCTTTAAATTGGCTATTTAAAGCTTTAAAGAAAGCAATTACTGAATTTTGATAATATTAAGTCAACGCTATTATAGCTCAAAAACTGGAAAATGTAAAGATCGAGATTCGAAAACCTATTTCAAGACAACAAAAAAAATTGCCAAAAAAAAGTATCATTTACAATCATCTCACGAATATCCAAATTAAGCTATACGTCGCATCAACCACGTCAAAACACTCTATCTTTCACAACTCATCTTGATGAATTTTTATTAAAATAGAACGATCTGCAAACACATCATACAGAAGTATTTTTGTGTTTTTCCGTACTGCAAGGTAGGAATAATAATTGATTAAAACACAAACCTATATTATTTTTTTTTGTTTTTAATCCACAGGCAACATAACCACACCTAATCAGCTTACATACAACAAGAAACAATCCAAAATAATGAAACCTTTTTTATCTTTTAGCAACACTACAATAAATAATTTTCACCTCGAATAAAATTTTGATTATGACACACCAAGGCTAAGAACATAATGTTTACAAAAAATAGCCATCTCTCCCCCAAGAACATGTATCAACAAATTGATCATCTCTTTTTGTAAGAGTAAAACTTTAAAACTATTTTGGCAAAATATTATTAGAAATTAGTGATGATTCAACATCACAAACAAAACTTAACGAAATGCTTGAAATAATTCAACAAGATTTTGATTGTTCCATATATCAAACGACAAAGGAACCCAACCTCAACTGCTACCTTATATCTACCCCAGAAACCCGACATATTTGTAGTGATCCCTCATTCATAGGAGATCATCTCACCCATGGATTAACACAAGCATTATCTCGTTCATTAGTGCAACTAAAGATCAACAACTTATATCCTATAGAACAAAAAAATACATCACTCCTTATTCCAACAGAAAACTCATTCGCATTTCCCATTAGAGAAGCACTTAAAGATGCATGGGGATGGCACCGATATAATACTTTTTTTTCCGCTAAAGATCTGATCGATGCTCCATCGAGAAACCTGATCGTAACAGAACAAGGAACCACGGATCAGATCACCACCCCTTGGTTTGAAAGTATCACCTCTTCAAAATATGATAACGTTCAAAACATTTACGTTTTTTGTTTTTCTTCAGAGGTATATATCAAAACTGTTATGGATCAAATTGAAAAACACAATACCAATAGCAGCCGAGCAACGAAAAACATTTCGTTTTTTGTTTTTGAAGGACTTTTCAGTGAAACAAACGACAACCAGTCTCAAGAAGTAATCTTCAGCAAGAAAGATGCTAACCTAGCCCCAGAATATGTAGACAACCATTACTTCAACCCTGTACATAGTATTACAAGGTGCCCTATAAATAGCCTATCCGAACGCATTTTTGCTCCATTAAAATACATCAACAAACAAATATCTTATTGGAATAACGTTATTGAAATGGCAAACAATGGAAAGAGCTATATTGAATTATCAACAGAAAAATATCCATTCATAGATGCCTCTGCTTTTGGTGATATTTCATTGAAAGATGAAGCAACCAAGATAATAGATAAGCTCAAATAAAGAACAACCGTAAAAACCACAATCCAAATCACTCAAGACAACTCACCAAGAATTAAATGATACCAAACAACTAATTAACCCCAATCTAATCCGTCCCTAATCTATCCCTAATCTGTCCCTAATCCGTCTTTATCACATACATAGTCCATCCTTCAGACATGGTTCCTCCATCAAAAAAGTCAAATCGATGGGGGAACCATGGTTCAAGGATGGGAAAACCATGAACGATGGACGGATTAGGGATAGATTTAGGACGGATTAGGGACAGATTAGATTGGGGTTAGACTAGGGTTCGGTGACAGCAAAACAAGGACAAAATATATGGAAGGGTGTAAAATGGAAGCGATATAAGCAGGGTGTGGAGTGTTAATTAAACTCCGTCAGGGTTATTTATGTAGCAGTTTCAAATATACATTTTTTTAAAGGTCTATGAATTAAACTCTACCAGAGAGGGGAAAATTAGACTCATTTAAAGTATCTAATTATTTCTATATACTGTTTAATTCAGTCTAGAGCAGGGAGGCAGATTAAATTCAGCCAGGTCTATTATTTAGTGGCAGTTACAAACTTCCTTATTCTAAAATCACATTAAGTGCTATCACAGAAGTATTTGTCAAAATATCAATGCCAGTGGATTTAAGATTATTTTAATATAGCTAAAGGAAGTGATGGGATTACGACATCTAGACTCGCTTTAATATTTTCATTCTTGACAACTATTATTAAAGTACATCAAGCCCCAAATGATCAAATTATTTTAGCATCCCTTTATCGTATTCTTATTTTTTTAACTTAATATACAAAAAACCAAAAATCCACTTACATCTGTTTTAATAGATTTTCTTCTTAACCTCTAGACTACAAGAACACCTAAATCTTTCCACCCCCATGACACTATCAGACTAATTTTCAACACGGTAATCCACTTTCATATTAAACACCTATGAGATTATCAATACCCAAAACGTATAACAACACCCATTTTCCGGTAACTGTTAATATCGTGTTAATCCGATTTTATGCATTGTATCCTGTAAAAACAATTGTTAAATTTGTGTGGAAACAATCATAAATGAATACTTATTTAAAACACATATCATATGAGTCAAGCTGTAGACATTAAGGAACTAAATGAAAGGATTCAAAGGGAGAGCTCTTTTGTAGATGTAATCTCCAGTGAGATGAACAAAGTTATTGTTGGGCAGGAACATTTAGTGGAATCCTTATTGATTGGTTTGCTTTCAGATGGACACATTCTTTTAGAAGGGGTGCCAGGCTTGGCAAAGACACTTGCCATTAATACGCTTGCAGAAATTGTAGATGCGGATTTTTCTAGAATTCAGTTTACACCTGACCTACTACCTGCCGATCTTCTTGGTACGATGATATATAGTCAAAAAAATGAGGAATTTGTAATCAAAAAGGGACCTATTTTTACCAACTTTGTATTGGCTGATGAGATTAATCGTGCGCCAGCAAAAGTTCAATCAGCGCTTCTTGAAGCAATGCAAGAACGACAAGTAACAATTGGAGATGAGACCTATCCATTAGACAAGCCATTCTTGGTTATGGCAACCCAAAACCCAGTGGAACAAGAAGGTACTTATCCTCTTCCCGAAGCACAGGTCGATCGTTTCATGTTGAAAGTGATCATCAGTTACCCTAAGAAAGAAGAAGAGAGAGCTATTATCCAAGCAAACTTGTTAAAACAGTTTCCGCAAGCGTCTAAAAAACTTACCCCGCAAGATATACTTTCCGCAAGAGAGGTGGTGAAAGATGTATATTTAGATGAGAAAGTACAACGCTATATCGTAGATATCGTATATGCAACTCGTGAACCAGAACTTCATGGTTTAGAAAAATATAAAGACATGATTAGCTTTGGGGCTTCTCCTCGTGCAAGTATCAGTTTGGCAAAAGCAGCAAGAGCTTATGCTTTTATCAAGCGTCGAGGGTATGTAATTCCAGAAGATGTTCGTGCAGTTTGTCCAGATGTTCTTCGTCATCGTATTGGCCTTAGCTACGAAGCTGAAGCTAACAATATCACTAGTGAAGAAATTGTGTCTGAGATCTTGAATACTGTGAAAGTACCATAATTGATCCAATAAACGTAAAATGGGTGAGGGATACTAAACACTCACCCTGATTTTTGGATATAAAAGAAGAGGGAATAGAGGTTTTTAAAGATTGAAAAAGAACGTAGAAAATGGAGACTAGCGAACTACTGAAGAAGGTACGTAAGATCGAGATAAAATCTAGAGGGCTTTCAAAAAACATCTTTGCAGGAGAGTATCACAGTGCTTTTAAAGGTCGAGGTATGGCTTTTAGTGAAGTGAGAGAATACCAATTTGGTGATGATGTAAGAAGTATTGATTGGAATGTAACTGCTAGATATAATAAACCATTTATTAAGATTTTTGAAGAAGAACGAGAACTTACAGTCATGTTACTTATTGATGTCAGTGGGTCTCGGAACTTTGGAACATTAGAGAAGTGGAAGAAGAATGTGATTACCGAAATTGCAGCAGTTCTTTCGTTTTCAGCCATTGCTAATAATGATAAAATGGGAGTTATTTTCTTCTCTGATAAGATCGAGAAATTTATTCCTCCCCAAAAAGGGAAAAGTCATACATTAAGAATCATTCGTGAATTGATCGACTTTGAACCTGAAAGTAACAAAACGGACATTTGCCTAGCAGTTCAATACCTTAGTAATGTTATCAAAAGACGCTGTAGTGCTTTTATTATTTCGGATTTTATAGACGACAATAAAGCCTTAGATAAAGCCTTAATGATCGCAAACAAGAAGCATGATATAGCAGCATTACGTATTTATGACAAAAGAGAAACCGAGCTTCCATCGATGGGCTTTGTTAAATTCAAGGACGTAGAGACGGGACAGTATGTTTTTGCCGATACTTCTAGTCGCAAAACAAGAGAGTATTACAAACAGATGTGGAGAGAACATTCTTTGCGCATAGAGCAGATGTTCGCAAAATCAGGAATCGATTCGGTTGCTATTGATACCGAAGAGGATTTTGTAAGAGCCTTAATTTCATTATTTAGGAAAAGAGCATAGAGTGAGTTTTTCAAAGAAATAGAGCAAATAGTTGACATTTAGATTTCAATAATCTATGAAGAATATTAATAATAACATATGGATGCTTGTACTTTTACTCTTCATTTCATGGAGTGTAAATGCAAAAGACACCGTTAAAGTAAGTGCCAAAGTTGATAGCACAAATATACTACTAGGAGACCAAATCAATCTTACGTTTGATGTCGAACCGAAAGAAGGAGACTCTATAACCTTCCCTACTTTTTCAGACACTATTATATCAAAGGTTGAAATTCTGAATGGTCCAACATTAGACACCTTAAAACAAGACGATAAGAGTATTGTTAGGGCATCCTATCTTATTACTTCTTTTGATTCTGGACAGTATCAAATTCCAAGATTTCCTATTTTATTACAAAAAGCAGGATTAACAGACACGCTCTTCACTCCCTCTGTAGCTTTTCATGTTCATGCTATGAGACTTAGAAAAGAGGACGCAATTTTTGACATTAAGAAGCCATATGAAGCGCCAATTACACTTGAAGAGATTACCCCTTGGATTTTAGGATTCTTACTGATAATTTCAATAATTCTTATTACTCTCTATGCAATATATAGATATAAGAATAAGAAGCCATTTTTTTCGGGTCCAGTGGAACAAGAAGAGCCCTACGAGATAAAAGCGACAAGACTTTTAGAGGAGTTAATGAAGCAGTATCCTAAAACAAAAGAGGAGGTAAAACCATTCTATGTCAATTTAACGGACATTGTTCGCGAATACTTATCAAAGCGTTTTGAAGTATCAACTCTCGAGCTAACAACAGATGAAATTGTTGATTCACTACGTAATGTAAATTCAGCAAATGAATATCGCCAAGAGGTTAGAATCATTGAAGAAGTACTTCGTTTATCCGACATGGTTAAATTTGCAAAATATATTCCTGAAGAGAGTGAGCATCCCCGTCAATTAAAAATAAGCTTACATTTTGTTGAAACAACGAAACCCAAAATAGTCAAGATCGAAGAAGAGGAAGAATCCAAAGCAGGCAATGATACATCTGAGAACATAAACGTTGTCAAGCTTAAAGATCTTGCAGTGACTCTTACAGATGAACCGGAAGATGCGGAAAAGGATCCTCATCAAAATTATTATCCCAAAGCTGACTTGAGTTTGTCTAAAGATAAGTTGAATAACAATGGCAGGCAACATCAAAACACTCCCTCGCCTGACGGTATCAATAAAGAAGAGGACGATGATAATTTTTCAAAATATGGACCTAATAATAACCAAGGATAAATGATGGAATCTATCACATTCGCACACCCCAAAGTATTCTTTGGAGCATTGCTTCTGATCCCCTATATTGCTTGGTATATTTGGAAGCGCAATCAGATGTCTGCAAGTTTAAGTTTATCATCCACAAAGAAGCTTTCAGCACTACCAAATTCATGGAAATACTATGGAAGACATATCATCCCAATACTAAATATAGGGGTCGTACTACTTCTTATTACTTGTTTGGCTAGACCACAATCCTTCAAACGTTGGGAAAATTCACTGACAAAAGGTATAGATATAGTTCTTGCGATTGATGTATCGAGTAGTATGTTAGCACAAGATTTTACTCCCAACAGGCTTGAAGCAGCTAAAGTTGTTGCACAAAAGTTTATTGCAGGACGTCCTAATGACCGTATCGGATTGGTTGTTTTTAGTGGTGAGAGTTTTACTCAATGTCCATTGACAACAGATCATGCCACACTTCAAAATTTATTTCATAATATTAAAAGTGGAATGATCGAAGATGGAACAGCAATAGGATCTGGATTGGCAACAGCAATATCAAGACTTAAAAGTAGTAAAGCAAAAAGTAAAGTCATTATTTTGCTTACAGATGGAGCCAATAACAGAGGGGAGATTTCACCACTTACGGCAGCTGATATTGCACAAACGTATGACATTCGTGTGTATACTATTGGTGTAGGGACACATGGTACAGCCCCCTATCCTTTTGAAACTCAATATGGACGCCGAATTCAACAAGTTCCGGTGAAGATTGATGAAGAAACACTAGAAAAAATCTCAGATAAGACTAATGCAAGTTACTTCAGAGCAACGGGGAACGAAAGCTTAAAAGAAGTGTATCAAGAGATAGATAAATTAGAAAAATCAAAGATTGAGGTAAAAAAATATAGTAAGAAAAACGAAGAGTTTGGAAAATATGCTGTACTAGCATTGATCTTACTTCTGGTATCTATATTGCTTAGAAATACTATATTCCGAAATATACCTTGATTTAGAAACGATAATACTATAAAGATGAACTCATTTCGTTTTGCACATCCTGAATATCTTTACCTGTTAATCCTAATACCAGTACTTGTATTAGGATACTGGATATTGATTAGCTATAATAAAAAAAGACTTGAAAGATTTGGTAATTACCAATTCATTGAAGCCTTAATGCCAAACAAATCTTCTTTCAGAAAAGGTTTAATATTTATATTTTCATTGATTGCGGCAACCTTCTTAATCTTTGCTATTGCCCAGCCTCAGTTTGGATCTAAAATGAAAAAGATTAAAAAAGAGGGGATCCAGATCATGGTGGCACTTGATGTATCCAATAGTATGCTAGCAGAAGACATTAAGCCAAGTAGATTAGAGAGAGCTAAAATGGCAGTAAGTAAGCTAACGGATAAGCTGAGCAACGACCAAATTGGACTGATCGTATTTGGAGGCCAAGCATATACACAGATCCCTATCACGAGTGATTATGCGTCAGCAAAAATGTTTTTATCCTCTGTAAATACCCAGATGGTCCCAGTTCAAGGTACAGCAATTGGTGCAGCTATTGAACTAGCATCAAAATCATTTAGTCCCGGATATACTGGAAGTAAAGCCATTATTGTCATTACCGATGGCGAAAACCATGAAGACAATGCCATGGATGCAGCAACTGTAGCTAAAGAGCAGGAGATTAAGATTTTCACTCTAGGAATGGGACTTCCACAAGGAGCACCAGTCCCCGTGATTAAAAATGGACAACGGACTTTTATTAAAGATAACAACGGAAAAACAGTAATCTCAAAGATGAATGAAAGCATGTTGAAAGAGATTGCACAAGCTGGAGGAGGAAGTTATGTTAGAGCCAACAATACAAATATTGGTTTGAATGCCATTTTTTCTGAGATAAATAAGATGGATAAAAGTGCTATCAAAACTAGACAATATGATGAATATGATGATCAATTCCCATACTTTATTGGTGCATCACTTTTATTCTTTGCCTTAAGCATCTTACTGATTGAAAGAAAGAACAAATGGCTGGCTAGAATAAACCTATTTGGAAATGACACGAAACGCTCTTAAAGAAGCTAATATGATGAAAAAGATTACACTTATAATAATAATGATCTTTGTTGGGCTTCAATTTGCTTCTGCTCAACAGGAACGAAGAATTGTTAGAAAAGGGAACAAAGAGTTCCTTGAAGCATTAAAAGATAGCTCGAAAGTCGATTCTGTTAAGTATGCACTTGCAGAGACATATTACCGTAAGGCTTTAGAAAAGACACCAAACAATTTTAAATGGGAATCAAACCTCGCATCAACAATTCTTAAACAGGGACACCCAAAAGAGGCAGCCGAGTTGTTTGAAGAGTTATCTGAATCAGCGACGACCAAACCAGATAAAGCAAAACTTTATTATAACCTAGGAAACAGTTATCTTGAGTCAAAAGAATATGATAAGAGTATTAAATCTTATAAGACGTCTCTAAGAAACAATCCTTCAGATCTTGCGACTAAGTACAATTTGACTTATGCGATGAAAAAGAAAA